>JASJBX010000029.1 GCA_030066295.1 Crocosphaera sp. | reverse complement strand
GTTTAACTCTGGAGGAACCAATGATAATTATTTCTGGTTTAATGTTAATGACATCGATGGTTTTGTATAGGCGATCGTGGTTATTTTTCTCTGTTTTATTTAACGTTAAATTAAAGGGTTGATTATGGCGAAAAATATCATAAGGATCAACCAAAAAATTACCGAAACTAACTCCAGCAAAACTTAAAATTATTGTGGCTAAAAATAAGTAATTAAAAGAACCAGATTTCTGCACAGTATTATTAGGTTTGGATTTTTCTTTCTTAGAGTTTATTGACAAATTAAAGTTAAGCATAATCTTGTATTTTATTAAAATTGAAAATATAGAAATTCAGAAACACGATTTAAAGACAATAAACAGTAGGTAGCTAACAAACCTAATAGCAATGCCCAGAAAGAGTTAAAGTTTATTTTTTCAGCAATTTCTTGACTATTAGGTAATTTTAATGCTCCTATCATCAAGACAAATAAAACCAGAAAACTTAATAATTTACTATCATAAAAACTAGGTAAATATGTAAAATCACTCCAAGAATTAAGTTGTAAGCCAAAAGTAGTTAAAAACCCTAACTTGCCTCCAACTTCTCCAGGAAAAACAATTCCTTTCATACCTATCATAGCTTGAATCATTTCCATTGCGTCTGATAAACTTTGAGCGCGAAACATCACCCAACCGAAAATAACAGCTAAAAAAGTTATCGTCCAAGCTAACCATTGAGGAACAGAAATATTTAATTTTCGCCAACTATGATTAATTGACAAATACAAACCTTGTAAACCTCCCCAAATAACAAATGTCCAGCCGGCACCGTGCCATAAACCCCCTAATAACATGGTTATAATTAGGTTAGCATATCGTCGAATTTCACCACGACGACTTCCTCCCAAAGGTATATATAAATAGTCTCTTAAAAAGTTAGATAATGTAATATGCCAACGTCGCCAAAAATCACTAATAGATGTGGCTTTATAAGGAGAATTAAAGTTAATAGGTAGAACAATATTAAACATATAACCTAACCCAATAGCCATATCAGAATAACCTGAAAAATCGAAGTATAACTGTAGAGTATAACTAATAGCACCTACCCAAGCTTCGAGAAATGTTAAAGAACTTGTATTATTAAATATTGTGGCTACCCAAGGGGATAGAGTATCGGCAATTATGAGTTTTTTAGATAGTCCAATCGTAAAAAATATAAATCCTAATGCCAAATTTTTGGAAGAGAAAATCTTATTTTTTAAAGAACGTAGTTGGGGAATTAACTCATCGTGACGAAGAATCGGACCAGCAATTAATTGGGGAAAGAAAAGAATAAATAAACCATAGGTAGGTAGATCATAATTTTCCTTTTTTAGGTCCTCTCGATAAGCATCAACTAAATAAGCAATTTGGGTAAAAGTATAAAAAGAAATTCCCAAAGGAAGAATCAAGTTATCTAATTGATAATTAGTAGAAAATAAAGCATTAAAAGAATCGAGAAAAAAGTTAGCATACTTATAATAAACAATAATGCTTAAATTTAAAATAGTTCCTACAACTAAGAAAAACTTGGCACGATTACTAGATTGTTCACATTTAGAGATTTCTGTGCCAATACTGTAGTTAATTACCACAGATAAAATAATCAAAAAAATGTATTGAATGGTTTGTCCTTGTCCTGCTGGGGAAAAAATATTCCAGTAAGAATAGAAAAATAAGGAACTAACTAATAACCAAATTGTAGCCCCTTTGGTTAAACGAAACTTACTTAACCCCCAAAAACCTAATAAGGTGAAAGGTAAAAACCCTAAAATAAAAATTGTAGAATTAAATAACATCTCGATAAACTTATTTCAAAATTACTCTTAATTAACTCACAAGCTTATCACAAAAATTACCCAGTTATTAGTTTAACTTAAATTTGATGAGATTACTTTCTCCGTCGCCGAACGATGGGGGGTTTTCCTCTTTTTGAAGAACGATAACGGGAATGTCCTCCTAACTCTTCACTAACTTCTTGAAAGATATCACGACGTAAATAAGGATACTCTCCCACCCATAAATTATGTTGAGGAAAATACACATCCGTAATCCTATCAATACGGCTTAATTCAGGGGTTTTTGACAAAATTAACATTTCTGCTATTTGTCCAGGCTTAATAACCCGATAAAGGCGGTTTATAGGGGCCTGTGTGATGGCGGTAAACCCCTCTTCATCCCCCACCTCTACATTAATCCGTCGTTCTCGGTTTTCAATCACCACTAACTCCCCCCATTTATTCACCGTTTGTTCTTCTCCCACTAACTCTTCGGTGATAAACACATCCAAAACTTGTCCTTGCCAAAACCCACAATAAGGATAACGACGATATTTGCCATTACGGACACTGGCCCATAATACAGGGCCCCACAGCCAATATAATCCGGCAATGATATCAAAGATCAGTTTAATGGTTTGTCCTCCTGATCCGGCTAATTTTCCCAATAACCAAGTCACCACCAAAGCGATCAAAGAAATAAACAAACGTTGCAATAAATCTCGCCATTTACCCCAATAAAAGGAATATTGGCTTCCTGTGGCAATGGGGGGAATAATTTCTTCTAATGCGTCACGGGTTAAGGGGACTAACATAGTGATGTCGATAAATTGGTTTCTTTGGTGCAAGCTTTTGGATTTACTTTATCATAAAAAATATCGAAGATGTCAATATTAAACTGGATAGCCTTAAAAAAGAAATATACGAAGTTTAAACAAATTAAACCTTAAGTTTATATTTCAAGATAAATTAAATATTATAGAGGTTATAATTAAACTAAAACCCCATAACTCTGAACTGATAATGACACTTACGCAAGACACTTTACTAGGGAAATCTGTAGACGAATTAACCACCTGGGTAAAACAGAAAGGACAACCCGCTTATCGAGGGAAACAACTTCACCAATGGTTATATCAAAAAGGAGCGCGATCGCTAACAGAAATATCGGTCTTTCCTAAAGCTTGGCGGGAAGAATTAAAAGACTATCCCATTGGTCGTTCTCTCATTAACCACTGTACCATTGCCCCCGATAAAACCCGAAAATACTTATTAGGCTTAGGGGATAATTTAATCATTGAAACGGTCGGTATTCCCACCTCAAAACGGTTAACTGTTTGTGTATCTTCTCAGGTGGGATGTCCGATGAATTGTGATTTTTGTGCCACAGGAAAAGGAGGATATGATCGTAATTTAACCTGTGCAGAAATTGTGGATCAAGTGTTAACCGTACAAGGAGACTTTCAACAAAGAGTTTCTCATGTGGTTTTTATGGGAATGGGGGAACCCTTATTAAATACCAAAGAGGTGATCAAAGCGGTTAAAATATTAAATCAAGATGTGGGAATTGGCCAGCGATCGCTTACCATTTCTACGGTGGGGGTTCCGAAAAAAATCTTAGAATTAGCCCATCATAAACTACAGGTAACTTTCGCTGTTAGTCTTCATGCACCGAACCAACAATTACGAGAACAATTAATCCCTAGTGCTAAATATTATCCCCTTCCAAAACTGTTATCAGACTGTCGAAAATATGTGGAAATTACAGGCAGAAGAGTTACCTTTGAATATATTTTATTAGGAGGGGTTAACGACTTACCGGAACAAGCCATACAATTGGCCAAATGTTTAAAAGGGTTTCAAAGTCATGTCAATTTAATACCTTATAATCCTATCGAAGAAGCGGACTATCAACGGCCCGATGCTGAAAGTATTAACGTATTTAAAAGTATTTTAGAAGGGCAAAAGGTCGCGGTTAGTGTCCGTCATTCTCGTGGACTCGAAGCGAATGCCGCTTGTGGACAGTTGAGGACTATGTCGGGAGTTGAGTAGGAAGACGGAACAAGACAAAGATGCCGTCCATAAAATAATTAACATTAGCGATAGCGGACAGGAGTAGTTGACAGATGGAACCTAGACAAGAACTTGATTCAATTATTGTTACCGCCCAACAAATGGCTACCATTGAGGGGAAAATTTTTGAAGTTGGTATGCCTGTCCCTGCTTTAATGGAAAAAGCAGCCCTGATGATGTGCCAACGTATCCAACAACTGTATCCTCTCAACACTGTCTCTAAAGTTGGGGTCTTGGTCGGTCCAGGTCATAATGGGGGAGATGCCTTAGTTATTGCTCGGGAATTACATCTACAAGGATATGATGTCTGTGTTTATTGTCCTTTCCTCAAGTTAAAAGAATTAACCCAACAACACGCTAATTATGCCCACAGTTTAGGCATTCCTCACTATGAGGATCTCGAATCTTTAAACCCTTGTCAATTAATTATTGATGGTTTATTTGGCTTCGGGTTAACGCGATCGCTTTCGGGTAATCTCGCCCTAGCGGTTGATCGTCTCAATCAATGGCCCACCCCTGTAGTCAGTATCGATATTCCTTCCGGGTTACACACGGATACAGGAGAAGTATTAGGAACCGCCGTTAAAGCAACCCATAGTCTTTGTTTGGGGTTATGGAAACCGGTTTATTTTCAAGATCAAGCCCTAGCTTATACGGGAAAAGCCGAACGGATCGACTTTGGTATTCCCTTGCGAACAGTTTACTCTTTTCTGTCCCCACCGCTCCCCTTACAACTGTTAAACCAAACCCTAGCACAAGGGTTTTTCCCTTTACCCCGTCCCCAACTGACCCATAAATATCAACAAGGCCATTTACTACTCATTGCGGGTTCCCGTCGCTACGCAGGAGCAAGCATTTTAAGTGGTCATGGGGCAAAAGCAAGCGGGGTGGGAATGTTATCCGTTGCTGTGCCTGAGTCCCTGAAGTCCTTGCTTATCAGCCATATTCCTGATGGTTTAACCATAGATTGTCCCGAATCGGAAAAGGGGGCCGTTGCCTTATTGCCCCCACTTGCAACAGACTTCGCTTCCTATGATATCATCGCCTGCGGTCCAGGGTTAACCACCGACGCAACAGAGGTGGTCACTCGGGTGCTAGAAGCCCCCTGTCCCGTCATTTTAGATGCCGATGCCCTCAATATTCTCGCTCAACTGGGAACGGTCAACTATTTATCCCAACGCCCAAATACAACGGTTTTGACCCCCCATCTCGGAGAGTTTAAGCGTCTTTTTCCCGATCTTCATAACCCCGAAAAAGATAGAATAACCGCAGCCCGTTTCGCTGCGGGTCAAACTGGGGCAATTATTTTATTAAAAGGGGCCAGAACGATTATTGCTAACCCTCAAGGTAAAATTTGGATCATCCCCGATAGCACCCCGGCGTTAGCCAGAGGCGGCAGCGGGGATGTACTGACGGGTTTGATGGGGGGATTGTTAGCCCAAAATAAGACCTTTAACCACCCTATAGATGCAATGGTAGCAACAGCGGCCTGGTGGCACGCTCAGGCTGCTATTTTAGCAGCCAAGGAACGCAGTCAGTTGGGGGTTGATGCACTCACCCTTTGTCAATATCTTCATCGGGGCTTCTGCCTCGGAAGGCAGGAGGCAGAGGGCAGGAGGCAGGAGAATTTTTCTTCAAGGGAAGCGACAACCTAGGGTTTGTTGTGTTCGACCATCCCCACGTTGGAGTAATTGTTGTAGACCATACTAGCCTTGGGGGCTTTTTGGATATCCTCTTTGATCTGATCGAGATCGATGTAGCGATCGGCCACATTAATTAAACTATCGCTGGTCATAGAACGCAAACTAACCACTTCGATTCGGGCCCCTCGATAACTGACGGAATCAGCCGCATAGGCTAAATCTCCATCGCCACTGACAATAATGGCTGTATCATAAGACCCCACTAACGCCATCAAGTCTACGGCTATCTCTACGTCTAAATTGGCTTTTTTGGAGCCATCGGGTAACTGCACTAAGTCTTTGGCAATCACTCGATAACCGTTTCGTCTCATCCACAATAAGAACCCTTGTTGTTTTTCGTTGGTGCGATCTACCCCGGTGTAGAAAAAAGCCCTTAAGAGACGAGATCCTTCTGTTAAACGATAAAGTAGCTTAGTATAGTCAATTTCAATTCCTAGTTGTAAGGCCGCGTAAAATAGATTGGAGCCATCGATGAAAATAGCCACTCTGCCTCGATTTTCTAAGATTTGTTCCGCAGAAAAGATTGAATCATCTTCAAAGTCGTCATACATTGTTGTTAAGCCTCGTTGCTCATCAAAAAAGGAGGGGGTATGAAAATTGTTTGTGAGTTCGGGTTTGTATTTCATCGTAAATAGAGGGTGTTTTCAATACAAAAATAGAAAAAATGTTAATTTTTTCAGTTTTAAGGGTTGTCTTCTGAGGGAAGGTCAAGTTTAGCAAAAATGGGCTGAGGTTTGGTTAACGCTTGATTAACCGTCAGTTTCCCCCATTGACTATGGTGAGAGAAAGGAATAACTTCCTTGAGTCCATCGTTATGATTAAAGTCCACAGAAAAACCAAGTTGTTGATAGATTTTGCTACTCAGATTAGGAATAATCGGAGCTAATAAATAAGCAGCAAGACGCACTGATTCTAACACTGCATACAAAATCTTTTCTACTTCGTCCTGTTTTCCTTCTTTAAACAAACGCCAGGGGGCTTGTTCATCGATGAATTTATTCCCTGCTCGGATTAAGGTTAAAATCTCCTCACATCCCTCATTAAATTTGAGGGTTTCATAGGCTTTTATTACCTTTTCCCCTAGGGTTAAGCCTATGGTTTTTAGGGGGTGTTCTTGAGGTAATTCTGTTGCTGTTATCTTCGGTAATGACCCTTGGCAATATTTCTGAGTCATTCCTAAGGTTCGGTTGAGCAAATTCCCTAAATCATTAGCCAGATCCGCATTGAGGATGTTAACAAAACGAGTTTCGTTAAAGTCCCCATCTTTTCCACATTCTATCTCTTTTAAGAAATAGTAGCGCACTGCGTCCACACCATATTTATCCACCAATGCAAAGGGATCTAATGTGTTTCCTAGACTTTTGCCCATTTTCTGGCCATCTTTTGTTAAAAAACCATGACCAAAAACTTGCTCGGGCAAAGGCAGTTTCGCTGACATTAACATAGCTGGCCAGTAGATGGCATGAAAGCGTAAAATATCTTTACCAATTAAATGCAAGTTAATGGGCCACCAAGAAGATAAGGCATTGTTTAGGGTGGGCTCATCTTCTGGTTCGAGTAAGGCCGTCACATAGCCTAAAAGCGCATCAAACCACACATAAATGGTATGGTTGGGGTCCTTGGGGATGGGAAAGCCCCACTCCACATTGACGCGAGAGATGGAAAAGTCTTGTAACCCTTGATTAATGAAGTTAAGAATTTCGTTGCGACGGGTTTCTGGTTCGATAAATTGAGGTTTTTTTTCGTAGAGTTCTGCTAATTTTGTTTGATATCGAGACAATTTAAAGAAATAGTTTTCTTCGTCTCGCCATTCTGCTTTTTTGTTGGGGTGAAGGGGACAACACCCATCTTCTAATAGTTCTCGTTTTTCTTTAAATTCTTCACAAGCAACACAATACCACCCTTGTTGTTGTGCCAAATAAATATCTCCGTTATCCCAAACCCGCCCGAAAAATTCTTTAACAATGGCTTCATGTTTTGTTGCTGTTGTGCGACTAAAGCGATCGTATTGAATATCAAGTTTTTGCCATAATTCTTCAAAACTCTGGACAATCTCATCACAATGGTCTTGAGGGGGACGTCCTTTTTCTTGGGCAGTTCTCTGTATTTTCTGGCCATGCTCGTCAGTTCCGGTAATTAACAGAACGTCTACTCCAGTTAATCGTTTATAACGAGCAATGACATCGGCAATAATGGTGGTATAGGCACTGCCAATATGGGGAACCCCGTTAACATAATATAAGGGCGTAGTTAAAGCGAATTTTTTAGGCTTTGTTGTTTCTGAAGTCATTTAAACTAAGGGTTTTTTTAATCAGGAGTATCCTTAAAGTCCGAAGTAAACGAGGATAACATTTGCTAAGAGTGAATTTGAGCTATTTTTTTTGTGTATCATTCTTTAATTATTAACTCAATTATATCTCTAATTCCAATAAAAATAATCTTAAGAACCCTATGTAAAGACATTTTAAGCAATAGTAAAGTCTAGTTACAATTATTCTTTAAAACTTATTATTCTGTTATATTGTTTTTGACCAGATATCGGATAAAATTCCAAGAGCGTTCTACAACTTCAGATAGTAGATGACCATATTGAGAAAGCAGGGGAAGCAGAAGAAGCAGGGAAAGGAAAAATTGTCCCCTAGAATGATCAGCGAATTTGGTATAGTAACGTTTGACTTAAAGTTGGCTACAGATGAGAAAGTATGGGAGGTGTGGGGGAAGGAAAAATCTTGATCTGTGGTCTTGCATTGTCCAATTGGTATCGTAAAGTACCCCAACGTCTAAAGTTGAGGCTTCTTAAACGTTAAAGCGAAATAGCATCACGTCCCCCTCTTTGACCACATACTCTTTACCTTCACTCCGCACTAAGCCCTTTTCTTTGGCAACCGTCATGGTTTTACAAGCGACTAAATCTTCGTAAGACACGGTTTCAGCGCGAATAAACCCCCGTTCAAAGTCCGTGTGAATAACACCGGCTGCTTGGGGGGCTTTCATCCCGGCATGAATGGTCCAGGCGCGGGTTTCTTGGGGACCGGTGGTTAAATAAGTTCTCAGTCCTAATAGTTCGTAGGTGGCTTTAATTAAGGATTGTAACCCTCCTTCTTTGACCCCTAATGCCTCTAAATAGTCCGCTTTTTCTTCATCGGGAATCTCGACTAATTCTGATTCGACTTGGGCCGAAACAATGACCACTTTGGCTTTATCGGCTTCGGCGATTCTCTTGACTGCTTCTACCCAGTCGTTGCCCGTTGCTAAGTCATCCTCTGATACATTGACTGCATAGATGATGGGTTTACGGGTGAGGAGTCCCAAGGACTTAATTAATTCTTCTTCTTCCTCGGTTAATTCAACATGACGCGCTCCTATTCCTTCATTGAGCGCAGCGATAATCTTCTCTAAGGCGGGTATTTCTTCTTGGCCTTCTTTTTTGCCCTTCACTTGCTTTTTCACCCGTTCTAGGCGTTTTTCGCTTTGAGCCAGGTCAGATAAAGCCAGTTCTAGGTTAATCACTTCGATATCCCTAGCCGGGTCAACGGAACCGGATACATGAATGATATCATCATCATCGAAACAGCGCACCACATGAACAATGGCATCCACTTCTCGGATGTTGGCTAAAAATTGGTTACCGAGTCCTTCTCCTTTGGATGCACCTTGGACTAAACCGGCAATGTCCACAAATTCGATGCGAGTGGGGACAATTTTCTCAGACTGGGAAAGTTCGGCTAAGACGGCTAATCGTTCATCGGGAACCGAAACCACCCCCACATTGGGTTCTATGGTACAAAAGGGGAAGTTCGCAGCGTCTGCTTTGGCATTAGCAACCAGGGCATTAAATAATGTGGATTTACCGACGTTAGGGAGTCCAACGATTCCAGCTTTGAGCATCTATTCCTTATTTTGTGTTTGACGATTCCTTACACATTATTAATGATTGACGAGAAATGATCAATTAATCTTTTTTATTTTTTAATTAGTTGACGATACGCCTCAACCATTTTCGGTTCTTCTTCTGGGTTAATATATTGTTCTAATTTTTTATAGTTGCTGAACCACATCCATATAAACCGATTCCTTTTTCTAGGGCATAAATTTCGATTAATCTTCCTATGAGCGTTTTAATTATTTCATGTTCTGGAGAATTGGTGATGATTTCAAGATTTCCTTGCAGATAACTTAAACGCAATGAGGGGTGATCTTTGAAGATATTTAAAAGCGTTTCCTATTCCTGCCAACTAATATGATTGAAAGCAAGACGGTTTTCTTTCATCGTCGGATTTAAGAGTTTTTCTAAGTCCGATGAGGCAATATCTAGCGTTACTTTCATAATGGTTGATTATTTTTGCTAAATGGACTGAAATATTATTGATTTCTGACAAGTTTTTGACTTCGTGGCGATCGCCTTACCTTATCGCTGATTCGCTTTTTTCCATAAACAAGCCTGCGATTATCCATAATCAATCTATCACAAGTCCCCCAAACAGCGCAAATTTGTGACTCAAATATTCCTCTTTTTCTCTGACAATGTCCTGATTGGACCTTTTACTTAATCATAAGAAATTTATAAAAATTTAGCCTCAATAATAATCCCTCTTTATCATTTGAGTTATCGTAATTGAGATGTAAAGATAATATCTACTCAGAAAATAACCATCCATTTTTGTGAATGAAGAGAGCAATTGATTTGATAGTATGAGTAGGGGGATATGAGATAAGCTTTCTAGTCTTCAAACAACAATTGAACATAAACAAGGAAAAATATGATAGTTTTACATGGAACTTGGATTGAGAATACACAAGAAAAATATTTTTTTATTTGGGGAGAGACTTGGCGATCTTTATCTAGTGATGTTTTAGGAGAAGATTCTGCTTGGATTTATCCTTTTTCCGTGCAAAAAGAGGATATTATTGAACAATTAAGCTCAAACAATATTAAAGTCGAAAATTATCAAAAAATAGAAGGAGTTGCAAAAGTTTTTTATTTACCTAGTAAACATCAAGACTCATCAAAACAACTAATTCCTTTACTATCAACTGAATTAAAAGAAGCTAATTTTGAGCAAGATGTCATAAGCTTAATTCCTTGGCAAATTGAAGGCATAAAATTAAATATTGAAAATGGACTCTATATTTTAGGTCAGTTGCCATTAGGATTAACTCATAAGAGTGAAAATTTCATAGGAGAAGATTTAAAATTTTGGACTCATCTATATCGCTGGAGTCTAGACTTATTAACTAGGGGAAAATATTTACCAGGAATAGAACAAGAAGAAAACGACTATTATGGAAGATGGTATCCTTTATTAGATAGTTTAGTGGATCAGCAAAGATTCTCTACCTTTCTACAAAGTATTCCTAATAGTTGTCTTGCTTATCATAATTTAAGTGAGGGGGAATTATCTGATACATGGTTAAAACAAAGCATTATTCTTGATTTCTTTTCTCAGATTATTGATCAACAAGTTCGTCAATTTTTTGATGTTTCCATTACCCCTAATTCATTTATTCAAAAATGGTTACATTCTCTAACACAAAAATCACCTAAATTTGAAGCATCAGAATTAGAGATAAAGGGATTAAAAAATGCTCTCAGTAATTGGACTTCTTCCTTAGATGAATATATTATTAGTCCTGATAATCAACAACTAGAACTTAATCAAGTTAGGGTTTGCTTTCAATTGGAAACACCAAAAAAAAGTAAGAAAAAATCAGAGCAAAGTAACTGGCGTTTAACCTACTGTTTACAAGCTTTAGATGAGCCAACATTCTTGATTTCTGCTAACGTTATCTGGGATAATCCTGTGCCTCAATTAGTTTGGAGTAATAGAACTATCGATAACCCTCAGGAAACCTTATTAAAAGGATTGGGTTTAGCTTCGCGTTTATACTATCTAATTGAAGAAAGTTTACAGGAAAATGAGCCGATTTACTGCGAATTAGATCCCATACAAGTGTATGAATTTATTCGCTCCATTGCCAACATTCTTAAGGATAATGGGTTAGGGGTTGTTTTACCCTCTAGTTTAGAAAAAGGCGTTGAGGAAAAACGACTAGGAATTAGTTTAAGTGCAGAAGTAAAGGGTAAAAAAGGAAAAAAACTTAGCTTAAAAAGTTTATTAAACTACAAGCTTAACTTAGCCATTGGTGAGCAAATAATATCTAAAAAAGACTTTGAAAAATTGTTAGCTCAAAAGTCTCCTTTAGTGGAAGTAAAAGGAGAATGGATAGCCTTACAACCCTCTGATGTGAAGGCAGCACAGGAAATTTTCAACAAGTCTTATGAACCCTTAGAGCTTTCCGTAGAAGATGCTTTGCGTTTCAGTATAGGGGATAGTTCAACCATTGCTAAACTTCCCATTACGAACTTTGAAGCGACAGGAGAGTTAGCTAATCTCATTAATACCATAAATAATAATGAATCTATACCTATCATCGAAAATCCAATAGGATTTAAAGGTCAATTACGACCCTATCAACAGCGAGGAGTGGGTTGGTTAGCGTTCTTAGAGAAATGGGGATTAGGTGCTTGTCTTGCGGATGATATGGGATTAGGAAAAACTCCGCAATTAATTGGCTTTCTGTTGCATCTAAAAAGCGAAGAAATGTTACAACAACCTACCCTAGTTATTTGTCCCACATCTGTTTTAAATAACTGGGAAAGAGAAGTCAAAAAGTTTGCCCCAAGTTTGTCAACTTTGATTCATCATGGAGATAAACGCAGTAAAGGAAAAGCTTTTGCTAAACAAGTTAATCAAAAAAATATTATAATTACTAGCTATTCCTTACTTCATCGGGATATCAAAAGCTTTGAACAGGTAGAATGGCAGGGTATTGTCTTAGATGAGGCACAAAATATTAAAAATCCACAGGCAAAACAGTCTCAAGCTGTCCGGCAACTCTCGACACAGTTTCGTATTGCTTTAACAGGAACACCTGTAGAAAATCGTTTGACAGAATTATGGTCAATCTTGGACTTTTTGAACCCAGAATTTTTAGGTACGCAGCAATTTTTTCGCCGTAGATTTGCCACTCCTATCGAAAAATATGGAGATAAACAATCATTACAAATCATGCGTTCTTTAGTACGTCCTTTTATCCTCAGACGCTTAAAAACAGATAAAACGATTATCCAAGATTTACCCGAAAAACAAGAAATGACCATCTTTTGTGGGTTATCCTCAGAACAAGCAAAATTATATCAAGAATTAGTGGATAATTCCCTCATAGAAATCGAAGAAAAAACAGGAATTGAACGGAAGGGATTAGTTTTAAGTTTACTGATGAAATTGAAACAAATTTGTAACCATCCTGCCCATTTTCTTAAACAAAAACACTTGACAGAAGCCGAAAAGTCTGGTAAGCTTTTGAGACTCGAAGAAATGTTAGAAGAATTAATCACAGAAGGGGATCACGCTTTAATCTTTACTCAATTTTCGGAATGGGGCAAACTATTAAAACCCTATCTCCAGAAAAAATTACAGCAAGAAGTTCTCTTTTTATATGGTGCCACCCGTAGGATTCAAAGACAAGAAATGATCGATCGCTTTCAACAAGATCCCAACGGACCGAGAATTTTTATCTTATCCTTAAAAGCAGGGGGAACCGGTTTAAATTTAACCCGCGCTAACCATGTGTTTCATATTGATCGCTGGTGGAACCCGGCGGTAGAAAATCAAGCAACTGATCGCGCGTTTCGTCTCGGACAAAAACGGAATGTACAAGTGCATAAATTTGTTTGTACGGGAACCCTAGAAGAAAAAATTAACGAGATGTTAGAAAGTAAGCAAAAATTAGCCGAACAAACCGTTGACACAGGGGAACAATGGTTAACAGAATTAGATACCGATCAATTGCGAAATTTATTATTATTAGATCGAGATGCCATTATTGATGAACAATAATTATACAAAGCCGTCGACTATACTGGAATTGTAGACGAAACGGATTAAGGAAAAATTGTATGTTTAAATCTCTTGTGGTGGGAGGTGTGATCACGATAGTCGGATTCATGAGTCCCACTGTTGCTTACGGTCAATTTAATGGTCCTATCTCACCCACCATTGAAACAGAAACCGTTGTTGACCCCGCAGTGAGTCCTTTGGAGTTACAACAGTTTGTGCAGATCATTAAACAATTTAAACGCATTGAAGCAATGACCCAGCGAGAAATGGCCAAAGCTTTAAAAAAAGAGGGATTAAGTCCTGAACGGTTCATGGAAATTAATGAAAGTCAAAGACAGTTGCGATCAGAGTCGGTTAATTCCTCAGAAGACTTAGAAAAATTTAGAAATGTTGTTGTCAAATTCAACGAAATTATGGATGATGCTGAGGAGAAGCGACAAGGTACTGTAGAAACCCAAGGACTAAAGTTGAACCGATTTCTAGAAATTGAGAAAATTGTCTCCAATAATAGACAACTACAGGCAAAAGTGCAGCGAATGTTAGGAAATTAAGGAAACTTTCTATATAAATAACCGAGGGACTTAAGATGATTAAGTCCCTTTTAATATGAATCGAATATGCCCCGTATTTTTGATAATATTGACGAGAAGCAGTCGGGAGAGTTATTAATTCAGAAGTTAGAAAAGATGGCAATTTCTTTATCTGAAGAAGAAAGGATTAATTTACCTGAGATAACTCAACGGGTTAAGCAGGGGTTTGATCTTGATAAGGTTACTAAGTAATTTTTCGGGAAGTTTCAAGAAAAGCATTTACAATTAGTTGGTTTTATTGAAGGAATTGATAATAATAAAGATGCGTCTTAGTATGCTTCTGTTATTTTAAATCGGTTGATGTTTATTTATTTTCTACAAAAAAAGGCTTTTTAAATGAACAAGATTGACAATTAATTGCTTGTTTGTAGTCGAGATCACAATCATCAGGCAAAAAACCAGTTATCCTGAAAATCCACATATAGAGTAATCAATGGAAAACATGAGCGGACATAACACCATATCTGTGGTATAACCAAAAAGTGTCCTTCTCAAGTTGACACCAATTTCGACGAAAATTAAGTACAAATTTATTAGTTTTCTGATTAATCCTAGAAGTATAAATGATGCAACCCACCGTCTTAACGTCCCCTCAGTCAACCCATCATGGTGACACTCACCTCTCCCCTAGTTACCCTTCACAGCTAGGAGACGGTAAAATTAGAGTGAGACGACGGGACGGATCTTGGACTGCCCTAAATATTGCTAAGATTCGGGCAGTAGTAGACTGGGCTTGTACGGGACAAGAAGTCAACAATATCGCCCTAGAAGCAGGGTTAACCACTCGTTTACGGGATGGCATCACCACCAGAGAAATACAGGATAACCTAATTAACTGCGCCTTGGAAATGTGTAGTCCAGATGAACCAGACTGGCGTTATGTGGCTGGAAGACTCCACATTTGGAGTCTCTGGAAAGATACCCTAGTCAGTCGCGGTTATCAGTATGGGAACTACGAAACCACCGTCGGCAATAAAGTGGCATCCGGTCAATACGATAATCGTCTCTTAACCTATTCTAAAACAGAATTACAACAAGCGGGATCATGGATTAATCCCGACTGGGATACAGACTACGACTACGCCGGCGCGGTTTTGTTAACCAGTCGTTACCTCCTATCCGATGAACTTCCCCAAGAAGCTTTGTTAAGCTGTGCTTTACTGTTGGCCACGGTAGAAAGTCCTGAAAATAGACTACCCTGGGCCCGACGATTTTACGAAGCTATCGCCACGCGAAAAGTGTCCTTAGCCACCCCTATTTTAGCCAATTTACGGGTTCCGAGGGGGTCCTTGACCAGTTGTTTCATTTTGTCCCTTGACGACAACCTAGAGAGCATTTTTGAAGAGATTACCAACACCGCTAGAATCTCCAAAAACGGCGGTGGCGTTGGGGTTAACGTCAGTCGTATTCGGGCAACTGGTAGCTGGGTAATGGGGAAAAATAACGCTTCTGGGGGGATTATTCCTTGGATTAAGTTATTAAATGATACCGCGATCGCTGTTAACCAGGGGGGAAGACGGGCCGGGGCCGTTACCGTTGGGGTGGATATTTGGCATTTAGACGTGCCGGAATTTTTGGAAATACAAACAGAAAACGGCGACCAAAGACGGAAAGCTTATGATGTGTTTCCCCAGTTAATATTAACCGATGAATTTATGCGTCGGGTGGAACATAAGGAACAATGGACTTTAGTTGATCCCTACGAAGTGCGAGAAAAATTAGGGATTGAGTTAGCAGAATTATGGGGAGAAAAGTTTGAAGAAGCCTATCGTTTAATTGAGGCAGAATTAGATCGAGAAATCACTTTATATAAGCGTGTGAATGCCCGCGAATTGTTTAAAAGTATTATGCGATCGCAGGTAGAAACGGGGATGCCTTATTTAGCGTTTAAGGATACCATAAATAAGGCGAATCCTAACAAGCATGATGGCTATATTCCAGGTGTAAACCTCTGCACGGAGAGCTTTTCCAATGTGTCTCCTGGAAAGTATAGTCATTGTTGTAATTTAGTGAGCTTAAATTTAGCTAATATTGAAGAAGAAGAACTCAATTATCTCTGTAAAATTGCTGTTCGTATTCTTGATAATACCATCGATATTACTAACCCTCCTTTTGACGATGCGAAGGCACATAATGATAGATATAGAACTATTGGTGTGGGTTGTATGGGGTTAGCTGACTGGTTAGCTAAAAAGGGGTTAACCTACGAAAATATAGCAGAAATTAGTAACATTTTTGAAGAGGTGGGTTATTGGTGTACCCAAACTTCTATGGAGTTGGCAAAGGAAAGAAGTCCTTACGATGCGTTTGAGGGAAGTGATTGGAGTAAGGGGTTATTAATAGGATCAAAACCGGTTGATTGGTTTGTTAAAAATGCTAATAAAAAAGATCGTTGGTTACAGTTATCAGAAGATATTAAAACCTATGGTATTCGTAACTCCCATATTACTGCGATCGCCCCTAATACTTCCTCCTCTTTAGTACAGGGTTGTACGGCGAGTATTTTACCGGTTTATAGTCGTTTCTTCTATGATAAATGGGCGAAGGGAACCGTACCTATTGCCCCTCCATTTATTAAAGAATCTTTCTGGTTTTATCACGAAAATAAGACCTTAGAACAACAAAAAGTAGTTAAAGCGGTTTCTATGATTCAACAATGGATAGATACAGGAATTTCCATGGAATTGTTGTTTAATTTGAATCAGGGTGTTTATTTTCCCAATGAACCGGAACGCTGTTTAACCGCTAAGGATATTTTTGAGACGTTACTGTTAGCTTGGAAAGAAGGTTGTAAGGCGATATATTACGTTAGGACGGTACAGAAAGACGATTTTAAAGAGTCTGATAATAATTGTACTGCTTGTGCTAATTAATTTTTTTCGTAGGGTGGGCTAAATGTCCACCTTATTGTTTATAATCTCATTACATTTTAGTCTTTATCTAATTGATAATATCTCTAAGGATATAAAAGGGCTTAAATTCTACTTATTGATTGTTATGAGTGGAATTTCACTTCTGAATATAGATTGAATACAATTTATAGAAATGCTCAAAAATTTGGTTACTCTTGTTGGTTAGATTATTTATTTATCTATCTAAATTAACAAAAACAGCAAGTAATTGAGCAAGGAGAGTTGTAAAGTTGATTGTTGACGTTCGGACTATTAACGATTCTTCCCAAGACTGGGACTATTTATTTGCACTTTGGAATCAGATTAATAATGACTGCTCAAATATTACGTTTGATTTTTCCAAATGTGATTTTCTCAGACAGAATGCAGTGGCTTTTTTAGGAGGTTTAGCCCGTTTTATACAATCGCAAGGAGGCAAAGTAACCTTTAACTGGAATACCCTTCGTGACGAAATCAAGATGAATATGTCACAAAATGGCTTTATTAATGTTTTTAATGGAAGTTGCGAACCTTGGCAAGGAAATTCCATTCCTTATCGAGAAGATTCCTGTCAAAGTCACACAGAAATCATTAATTACCTTCAAAACGACTGGTTAGGACGAGGGTGGGTATCACTTAGTCCTCAGTTACAGACCTCTATTGTGACCCAAGTTGGAGAAATTTATGCTAACGCTTTTGAACATGGATGCTCTGACATTGGGGTGTTTAGCTGTGGACAACACTATCCAACGCTGGGGAAACTTAAACTCACAGCCATTGATTTTGGGGTAGGTATTCCCTCAAATGTTCGTACTTTTCAAGGAATTAACGATTTACAAGCATCAAAAGCGATGAAATGGGCGTTTCAGCAAGGGAATACTACCAGAAAGAATCATATTACTGGTGGCTTAGGGCTTGATTTATTGTCAGGATTTGTCAGAATAAATACAGGAAGGCTCGAAATTTTCAGTCATGATGGTTATGCAGTGGTTGATCAAAAAGGTGTAAAGTACGGAGAACGATCTACATGGTTTGAAGGTACACTGGTTAACATCACATTGCGATGTAATGAGTGCTATTACCACTTAGATACTGACCCAAGCAAAGAGCTACTATTTTAGAGAGAGGATACTGATCATGGTTTATAAAATTTATGACATCATCGGTGAAAACTGTATGACCCCTGATGAGGGTCAGAAAGTCTATGACCTTATCCATCCTCAGTTAGTAGCTGATAATCCTGTAGAACTAGACTTTATTGGGGTCAATATTTGCATTTCGCCTTTCTTTAACTTTGCTATCGGTCAACTTCTCAAAGATGTTGATGCAGATACCCTAAACCGTCTTTTGAAAGTCTCAAACCTTAACCCTGTTGGGAAGCAGGTACTTAAGGTGGTTATTGACAACGCTAAACGTTATTATTCAGATGATAATGTTCGTCAGGCGGTAGATCGGCTTATGAGTGAACGGGCTTCTTATGCTTAATGTCTATCAATTACTCAGTTCAAGCAACAATTGTTGATATTCGTTCGGATACTCCTCTACCTACCGATACTTTTCTCGTGGATAGCAATGTCTGGTATTGGCTGTTTTATAATCCGAATCCTACCCCTAACTATTATCAGGTAACTGACTACATTGCCTATATTACACAAGCTCGTTTAGCTAAATCATTACTGGCTTATTCTGGGTTTTCTTTGGCAGAATTAGCCCACATCATTGAAAAAGAAGAACGAGAAATCTTTAATAGTTCTCGTTCTTCCCCAATTAGAACCAAAGAATATCGCCACAATTATTCTAGGGAACGGGTTAACGTCTTTACTCAAGTTCAAACTGTCTGGAGTCAGGTAAAAGCGATCGCTGTCCCTGTGGAATTGACCATTGATGAGAGAACAACGGATGCAGCCTTAAACCGCTTCGGTACTGACTTATTGGATGGGTATGACTTATTTATTCTAGAGACGATGAAAAAAGAAGGAATTAAAAACATTATTACCGATGATGGAGATTTTGCTACTGTTTCAGGAATTACGGTTTTTACGGCTAATAACAATGTGATTAAAACTGCTCAACGTCAAGGAAAATTAATAGCCAGATAGATACACCCAACATCAACCAATCAGTTATTTTGATAGTCGTAGCGTAAGTTGGGTTGAGGTAAATCTTTACTTGATTCTATCACCTGTTATAACAAGTTTAAATTATTTTGTGAAATATTATCTAATTTTTCTTTTAAAGTTTCAGCGTTTCTTTTGGCTGCTAAAATATTTCTACTAATCATTTGAATGACTAAATTCTCAATAGATTCTTCTGTAATTTCAGAAAGATATTGTAACTCCTTAAATAAAGATTCAGATATTTCTATATTTAATTGTTTAGTCTTCATATTTTTATCTATTTTTTACTAGAGAGATGGTCTTGCTATACAATTATAGCTTATAATATATTAAAATGGTTCATGTTAAAATTTGAGAATCATCTTAGAGAATTAAAATGATACTCATCAAAAGGAGAGGTTATGATACAAACAACATTATACGATAAAGATTATTGTTTATGGTTAGAGGAAACCGTACAATTATTAAAAGAGAGAAGATTAACAGAACTAGATGTTAATAATTTAATAGAGGAAATTTCTGATATGGGAAGAAGTGAGAAGAAAGCCGTTAAAAGTAACTCTCGCATACTATTAATGCACTTATTAAAATGGAAATATCAACCTAATAAACGATCAAAGAGTTGGAAGAGTTCTATTATTGAACACAGGAAAAGAATTAGAGATAGTTTTCAAGATAGTCCTAGTTTAAAAGTTTATTTTGCTGATAATTTTGACTTATGTTATCAAGATGCTAAAGAATTAGCCGCAGCAGAAACAGGGTTATCTATTGATAAATTTCCTAATCAATGTCCTTTTTCTCAACAAGATACCTTAAAATCAGACTACTTCCCTGAATAAAAATAGAGGTTATTATGCAAACAAACTTATATAATAAAGATTATTGTTTATGGTTAGAAGAAACCGTACAATTATTAAAAGAGGGAAGGTTAACAGAATTAGATATTAATAATTTAATTGAAGAAATAGAAGACATGGGAAGAAGTGAGAAGAAAGCCGTTAAAAGTAACTTAAAAATTGTTCTGTGTCACTTACTAAAATATAAATACCAACCAGAAAAGCGTTCAAGAAGCTGGTTATCTACTATTTTTGAACATCGAGATAGACTGGAGGATGATTTTGCTGAGAGTCCTAGTTTAAAACGGTATTTTGATCAAGTTTTTGAACCTTGTTATCAAAAAGCAAGAAAACAAGCATCAATTGAAACAGGGTTCCCCTTAGAAACTTTTCCTATTAACTGTCCTTTTACTACTGAAGAAGTATTAGATATGGACTACTTACCTGAATAAAAATAGAGGTTATTATGCAAACAAACTTATACAATAAAGATTATTATTTATGGTTAGAGGAAACTGTACAATTATTAAAAGAGGGAAGATTAACAGAAATAGATGTTAATAATTTAATTGAAGAAATAGAAGACATGGGAATAAGTCAGAAAAATGCGTTAGAAAGTAACTTGATTGTTCTATTGATGCACTTACTAAAATGGAAATATCAACCAGCTAAACAAAGTGGTAGTTGGCGTGGAAGTATTCGAGAACATAGAAGACGTATCTTAAAAGCTTTTAGAAATAGCCGTAGTTTAAAGCGATATTTTGAGGAAATTTTTGATGAAAGTTACCAAGAAGCTAGAAAACAAGCAGCCGATGAAACTGAACTTTCTTTAAATACCTTCCCTGAAACTTGTCCTTTTAAAGTTGAGGAAATTCTTGATTCTGAAGACTTACCATAGTACACAGTTCTAGAGAAGATGATCATACTTTAGAAGTATTTAATGCGGTAAAAGAAACCATTTAAGTTGTCATTATTGCTAAATCAAAAATTTAGCCTTTAAAGATAGATACAAAACCATCTTTTTTATGTTAACGTAATAAAGTAGATAATTATAATCTCTAAAGTTTATGACTTATAATAACACGAAACTAAATAATGACTTTGAAACAACGTTGAAAGCCATCAACGATGAAATTTCTAATCAGATAGAACAAAATCTAAAACCTCATTTAGAAGAAACAGGAAAAGTATTAGAAACTCTTGCTAAAAACTCGGTTTTACAAACGATTTACCCCTGGATAGGATTACATTGGTTAATGTATATTTTAGGAGAAGTTGATCACAACAAAATTAAACAAAATGTAGAACAATTACGACAACAATATCCTCGAGAAACGCCTGATCAATTAGCTAATAGAATTATTCAAAAACAAGGGTTAGAAGCAGCAAAAATAGGTGTTATAACTAACTTAATACCACCGTTTGCTTTACTGTTATTAGGGTTAGAATTCTCGGCCATAACCAAACTACAAGTAGAAATGATTTATCAACTGGCTGCGACTTATAATTTAACCTTAGAAACGCCACTACGCCGAGGAGAAAACTTCTTGCTATATAACCTATCTTTAGGAGGTGGAATACTCAAAACCAGTTTAAGTTTTGTGGAAATGATACCAGCTATTGGACCTGTTGTGGGAGCCTGTAGTGATGCTATTCTATTATATGGTCTTGGTTATGCTACTACTTGGTTATATCAAAATGCAGTAGCTGAAAACAAGAAAATGACTACATATTAAGCAATCTAAAGTTATAAAATAGGAGTATTTTATAAGTTATTGAACTGTTAGAGACTGACCATTATTTTTGGCGGTTAACTTTAAAATGAAAGGGATCGCTTTTTGACTCCATTGACTAGGAGATTCAAAAGTAGAAGCATGGCCTGGCCAACAAGTTTGTAACATTTCTGTATTAATAATTCCTGGGTTAAGGGCAATAATTCCTATCCCATTAGGAACTTCCTGAGCTAATCCTTGGGATAAGCCTTCAATCGCCCATTTTGAAGTACAATAAGGCACAACCTCTGGAGATGTAGACCGTCCCCATCCTGAACTAAAATTAATGATAACACCTTTTTTCTGTACCATCATAGCGGGTAAAAAAGCACGGATTATTCTCACTACACCGTTAATATTGATATCGATTAATTTAACAAATTCTTGTTCACTAATTTCCCATAAAGGTAAAGGTTGATTAATCATAGCTGCGTTGTTAATTAAAAAATCAGGACTTCCCCATTTTTCAATTACCTTATTAGCCCATGTTTGTACTTGTTGGTTATTAGAAACATCTACCACAGCAAAATCATGATTAGGGTAAAGATGATTAAGTTTTTCAATCTTATCAATAGAACGGCCACATCCGATGACTTGATGTCCCAGTTGTATTAATCCTTCACACAACGCTTTTCCGAGTCCTTTGGTAACTCCTGTGATAACGATGGTCAATGGTTCTGTTTTATTCATATTTTTTCTCTACTAAATTTTTAGAATGTGCTATATTTTAGTTGTAAATCCTGTTTATGTTAACTTTAAAGCTAAAAGAAAAACAGACTAATCTCATTACTCACAATTATCGTCTATGTCTGAGTTAATATCAAACCCCCTTACTTTAGAAGAGAATTTTGATCGAGACTTAGAGCAAGCAAAGGCTTATTTATCACCTCAAAACCTTTTTTCTAAAGATGAACTTATCCAACTTAATCAAACCTCTAATATTAAGGGTTTAGTACAGTTATTGATCCATTTAACGGTCATTGCAGTCAGTGGCTATTGTTGGTTAGGAAGCAATCATCTTGTAATTCAAATTCCTAGCTTAATTATCTATGGATTTAGTTTAGCCTCCATGTTTGCAGCCCTTCATGAATGTGTTCATTATACGGCTTTTTCTAGTCATCGTCTCAATGAGATTGTTGGCTGGTTAGCCGGGTTAGTGTCCTTCTATAATAGCACCTTTTATTGTTCTTATCATATCTGGCATCATCGCTATACTCGTATCAAAAATAAAGATCCCGAATTAACCGATTTAACCCCGACTAATCTCTGGGAATATATTTGGATTATAAGCGGAATTCCTTGGTGGATGGGAAAATTACATACTCATTTTTTGTGTGCAACGGGACAGTTTCAAAACTTTCCTTATATTAGAGAAACCGCTAAAAGCAAAATCAAAACCTCAGTACAACTGCAATTATTGGTCTATTTAAGCGCGATTGCAGTCTCATTTTATTATCAACAACCTTGGTTTTTATTGGGTTGGCTTTTGCCCTTAGCTGTGGGACAACCTATCCTAAGATTTATTCTTTTAGCTGAACATACAGGCTGTACTTTAGATGCTAATCCTTTCGCCAATACTCGCACCACTTTAACCATTTTACCTATCAGAAAACTGATGTGGAATATGCCCTTTCATTGTGAACATCATTTTTGTCCGTCTATTCCCTTTCATGCTTTAGAAAAAGTTCACGAAAAATTACAGTCTCACTTAACTTATAAAACAGATGGTTATTGGAATTTTAACGTTACTCTGATTAAAAGTTTTTTCTAATCCTTTATTCAATCTTTATAGTTCAAACAAAAAGAAAGAATCTTTACACAACATTAAGATTAATTAAAATTCAATCGGTAAAAAGTTGCTAAAACACCCCTCAAACCCAGTCAAAACGAGAGGTATAGCTAATTTTGCTTTATGTAACATTATTTAAGCAGACACTCAATAAACGCAACAACTTTGAGACAATCAAAAACAGCTTATTAGCGTGTCATTATCACGTCTTATTTAACAGATTAGGAGAACGTTATGAAACTGGCTTATTGGATGTATGCTGGCCCTGCCCATATTGGAACCCTCCGCATTGCAAGTTCCTTCAAAAACGTCCATGCAATCATGCACGCACCCTTGGGAGACGATTATTTTAACGTCATGCGGTCGATGTTAGAAAGAGAAAGAGACTTTACCCCTGTCACTGCCAGTATTGTAGACCGTAACGTTTTGGCGCGGGGTTCCCAGGAAAAAGTTGTTAATAATATTGTTCGCAAAGATGGAGAAGAAAACCCCGATTTAATCGTTTTAACCCCCACTTGTACCTCTAGTATTTTACAAGAAGATTTAGCTAATTTTGTTGACCGCGCACAGATGGATGCAAAAGGGGATGTTTTGTTAGCGGATGTGAATCATTATCGTTACAATGAGTTACAAGCTGCGGATAGAACCCTTCATCAAATTGTTAAGTTCTACCTAGAAAAAGCCAAAAAGAAAAATCAATTACCCACCGAAAAAACGGTGAATCCTTCCGTTAATATTATCGGTATTTCTACCCTAGGATTTCATAACCAACATGACTGTCGAGAGTTGAAACAATTAATGACAGATTTGGGAATTGAAGTTAATGAAGTAATTCCTGATGGGGCATCGGTTCACAATTTAAAAAATTTACCGAAAGCTTGGTTTAATTTAGTCCCTTATCGGGAATTAGGGTTAACAACGGCTCAATATTTACAAGAAGAATTTAACCTTCCTTATGTGGATATTACCCCGATGGGTGTGGTAGAAACAGCGCGATGTATTCGCAAAATTCAACAGGTCATTAATGAGCAAGGAGCGAATGTTGATTATGAAGAGTATATCAACGAACAGACGTTATATGTGTCCCAAGCTGCTTGGTTTTCTCGGTCTATTGACTGTCAAAATTTAACGGGTAAAAAAGCGGTTGTTTTTGGGGATAATACCCATGCTGTTGCTATGACTAAAATTTTAGCACGAGAGATGGGAATTCATGTGGTTTTAGCCGGAACTTATTGTAAATATGACGCGGAATGGTTCAAAGAACAAGTGAGCGAATATTGCGATGAAGTGCTAATTAGTGATGATAATGGAGAGATTGGTGATGCCATTGCTCGTATCGAACCGTCTGCTATTTTTGGGACGCAAATGGAACGTCATGTGGGTAAAAGATTAGATATTCCTTGTGGGGTGATTGCTGCACCCATTCACATTCAAAACTTCCCTATTGGATATAAACCTTTCTGTGGTTATGAAGGCACAAATCAGATTGCTGATTTAGTGTATAACTCCTTTACTTTGGGTATGGAAGACCATCTTTTAGAAATCTTTGGTGGTCATGATACCAAAGAAGT
>JASJBX010000161.1 GCA_030066295.1 Crocosphaera sp. | reverse complement strand
CCATTGGGACCTAAAAAGCCCAAAATTTCCCCTTGTTCAACGGAAAAGTCCACATCTTCAATGGCTGCAGTGGCCCCATAATGTTTACTTAAGTGTTCGACTTCAATCATGAGCGGAATTTAGCGATCGCATAACTTTGCCTCTGAAATTATACTCAATAAGACTCACTCATCGGAGTATAATAGCTTCATCGATTCGGCATAATAAAGATTATGATAACCAATTTCTTGCTTATCTGATAGGAGAGGGACGGGCTTTTTTCGGACACAAGCAGCAACGACACCTTGCTGATGGGGAAGTAGTTGACTATCAACAACTAAATCCATCATTGTCTGATTTTTCAGATTGATTTTTTGAAATATAGTAGTATTAGGTGGTAATTGAGTTAATTCTTGTGCCAACCTGGTATATTTTTTATTGAGCTTGCTTAAACTATTTTCAAAGTCTGAGATCCGAAGATTGGGTACATTACTTCTTTCCAAGTCTTGCTCAGAAACAATATTAATCAAAGAGCCAGAATCATTGCGAAAAAAGACTGCTTCGAGAGCTTGTGGACAAGATATATTGGGTAGTAGGTAAGGTTCCCGTAAAAAATAAATGAAAAATGGTCCAAGAAAAGTTAGCAAAGCTAAAACAATACCAAAAATTGACAATAGTTTTGGAGAAACTTGGTTGTGGGGAACTTTTAATAACGGTTGCCATTGATATTTAGTAATAATCCAGTACAGTCCTAAAGCTGGAAATAGGGCAAAAATCGGGATAGTCGCTGCATAAACTCTTGTCCCAACATCCCAAGGTGGTACCAAGGGGATAGATAGTAATATTCCTATCAACAGGGCGATGATTAAAGAGCCGATCGAGGTATATCTTTGGCGAAAACTATTAACAACACCCACAAGAGCCAGTATTTGTAAAGAGACATTGACCTTAGCACTTTTAACAAAAGAAAAGATAATATCACCCCAAATAAACTCTCTCCAAGCTCTAAACGCTCCTCTAATTAAGGCCAAGGGATCATCACGAAGAATGGCAAAAGCTAACTCATAGACTTTTTTCGACTTCTCTGATGTACTTAAGTGTTTTAATTCTGGATAATCCTTCAAAACAGTATCCCAGCGACCCCCAACCAGTAGACCATACAAAGTATAAGAGAAATTAGAGTTGCTCACTGCATTATGGGAAGCAATGACTCTAAAGACAAGAGAATTGATCACAAAACCGAGTAGAATAGCACTAAAGCCACCGATCAGAAAATGGGCAGAAAAACGTGTTCTCCCTCGAAATGACCAACTGCCCCAGATAACAAGAGCCGGTAAAATAAAAAATGCCCCTGCACGAGTATTCAATGCTAACGTCAGTAACAACAAACCCAACAAACATAGGTTAATTTTCTCCTTGACTATCCCTCGCCAAAATATAGCTAATCCTATAGCACCCAAAGCCAGTCCCAAATTTTCGGTCATCACAGTACCGATCCAAGTTTTGTCAAATAAGAAGATAATAGCTAGGACTAAGACCCCTGTAATAGTGCCATGACTTTCTTGGATTTCACGGGTCAAGAAAAAACAGGAAATGGCAGTAATTAGCACAATGATGGCTATACTTAACTGTAGATTTTGTTGAGTAATTCCTAAAAAACTGGCTAATACTCCGTGAGCTAAAGGACGGTAGGATGCTGTCCCATTAAGATCATACATATTGAGGACTTGTAAAGCCCCTAAATAATAATAATAAGCATCACTCAGAGAAAGTAGCCCCCCATAAGAAAAACTATGACTGCCATCAATACCACTGCGCCAAACGGCAGATAACTGACAAGCAAATAATCCTAAAGTTGCACTAAAACTGGTTAGGATTCCTACCCAACCTGAAGGGAGATAGACAAAATACAATAGAACGACAATGACTAAGAATAGGAAGGCCAAGTCAGGGGTCAACAAAGCAACAACAAGTTGAGCGGGAATACCAATCCTAAGAACAGAAAAATATAAGCCTAACCCAATCAAAAAGATTCCTATGGTATAGAGCCATGACTTAGAAAAATTAGAGAGTTTTTTCTGGAGTTCCATAAGATTAATTAGGTGGTTAATTCGTTAACGTAATTCATCAGCATTCACTTATTTTAAGTGAAATTTGCTAAAAACTAAATCGATATAACCTCGTTTTTTAACTAAGTGATTAATAAGATCACTGGTAGCGTTTTCGAGATCCCCTTTTTGATGCAAAAAGTACATTAAATAGTCTTTTTTGTCAAAATAATCAAAAATGGCTTCTGGAATAAATCCTAACTCAGCCATAGTCTCTGGCATATATTCTAAAACTACTACAGCGTTCGGATTTTTATTTAAGGTTTTTTCCATTCCTAAACAAACAGGAAATTCGTATCCTTGAACATCAATTTTGATAAATTTGATGGCTTTATTATTGAGTTCTTCCTCAACAAAACTATCCACAGACCACAAAGGAACTTGAGTCACTTGCATAGGATTGACCCCGTTTTTTTGATATTTTTCAGTGGCAATTCTATGATCGGCATGATGACTGTCATTATGCCATAATTCTATGGTTCCTTTGGTTTCTCCCACAGCAGCTTGAATGGGGATAATTTTGTCAATTAACTGATGAGATTTTATGGTTTCTCGTAGGGTTAAAAAATTGGTTTGATCGGGTTCAAAGGCATAAACGTGATATCCCGATGTCATGGTATCGGAGAAAATCGTCACTGTGTATCCAATATTAGCCCCAATATCTAGGATATGCCCTCCTTGAAAAATATCAGGATGTTTTTGGGTAAGTCCAAAAAAAGGATCTTCAAAATATTTCTTATATAAAAAGTAACAATATATAAAAACTTTTTTGAACCAAGGGGTTTCGAGAAGACCAGTTTTGTTAACAGCACTATAAATGAACAATAATCTTTTTTGTAACAATTGCATTTTCTTAATCCTATGATTTAGGGGTGAGTTGATGAAACCCTGATATTTTTGCTAAAATGTAAAATGTTCGTGTAGTATCTCTTCAAAACCAGAAATTAATATTTTGTGAGATGTTAAAAATTTGATAGAGTTTAACTGGATTGATTAACGATTAAATCTTTCTTTTTTCAAGAACAACTAAAATTCTAAATGCTAGGAACCGACTTAAAAAGGAAAGGGCATTTTCTAGGGCAAGAGTGGGTTTTAATAAGTTCATAGGAAGCAAAGAAGGCTTATCAAACCCTCCACTTAAAGGGTAAGCCAAAAAGGCCATACGCCGATGATAAACTTTTTCAAATTGTGGATACTTTTCTTGAAATTGATGGTATTTATTCTCAAATAAAACCGTAGCAAATGCCTGATTAGAATCAAAGGGTTTCCTCTGGGGAGAAGGTTCAACAAAAACCAAAGGATCTTGTTGAAAATTAACCGGTTCAGGATGTAGAAAATGATAAACAGGCCACGATGCTAGAGAAATATAAGGTTCCATCATCGCTACTCTACCCCCTGGTCTAAGTACCCGAATAGCCTCTTTAAAAAATAGGGTTACATTTTCAATGTGATGCAGGACATCAAACATCACAATATTGTCTAAACTTTGATTGTCAAAAGACAAATTTTGAGCATCGGCAACCACATCGATCCAGGGTAAGGGAACAAGATCACTGGAAATAACATTAGGAGAAAATTCTTTAAAATTTCCTGTTCCTCCACCTAGCTCTAATGTCTCTCCAGGAATCAATTGTTGAGCTATTTCTTGATACCATTGAGTATATAAAACTCTTAATATTGGCTTTTTTTTCCAGATATTTTTATGTTGTTTTAGAATTTCTTCTGACATTTTAAAGACTCCTAATAAAGAACAGCAAAGAGTTAACGAAATTTTATTTTCTTAGCTGCATAAAGACACATTTTTAATAAAACTATACCCTCTTTAAAATGTTGAATATTGGAACTTCCATAGGTTCTGGGAACATACCTTACAGGAATATCTTTGATTTTTAAACCGAGTTTTGCCGCTCCAAATAATAAGTCGAAATCTCCAAAAGGATCAAATTCCCCAAAGTAGGAACGATTTTCTGCAATCCGCAAATAGTTCTTTTTTGAAAGTACCTTAGTTCCACATAAAGAATCTTTGATTTCTGTATTCAAAAGATAGGAAAGTAGCCAAGCAAAAAAACGATTTGCCATACGATTTAACCAAGGCATAGATTCATCACTGAGAGGATACACTAAACGACAACCATTGGCAAATTCACAGCGGCCTGATGCTACTGCTTCAAAAAAGTAAACTAAATCTTCGGGTTTAACTGTTAAATCTGAATCTAAAATAATTAAAATATCTCCTGTAGCCATAGCAAAACCTTGGCGGACTGCATCTCCTTTCCCTTTTCCTTTTTGTTGAGCTATTTTTATATCCCATTTCTTCCCATACTCAGCTTGAACTCGCTTAATTTCTTTCCAAGTATTATCACTGGAATTACCTTCAATAAAGATGATTTCGGTATGTTTTCCTAAACTGGGCATTCTCGTTACACAACTTTCGATATTTCCTGCTTCATTTCTAGCAGGAATAATCACGGAACAGGTACTATTCTGAATCTTCTGTTGTGCTTCGGTTAAATCAGTTTGTACTCTGGCAATTATATATTCAGTTAAACACAGATTGTTAATGATAGGCAAAGGAGCTAAATACTTATTAAATAACTGATACAGTAAGGGAATTTTCTTAGGCAGTAACATCCGTTTCCCTCTGCCAATTACTTCTAATCCTTCGAGATCCAGTAAGTTTTCAATATCGCCATAATTGAGCCAGTTTAGGTTTTCAATGGGCATTCTTTGCTTTAATAAGGTAGCAAATTTTAAAACTAATTCCCAAGCAGGATTATGGAAAGTTAAGATAACTTTTGTAGAAGGCTTACAAGCTTTTCTGATATTCAACAAAGCTTGTTGAATATTATTCAAATAACTAATGGTATTCGCCATTAAGATATAATCAAATTCCTGATTAGGTTGGAATTCTTCGGCTTTTTCTAATAAAAATTTTAGGTGCGAAAACTTTTGCGTTGACAACTCTACCATTAAAGAGTTGTTATCAATGCCAATTCCCGTTTTAGGGTCAACTGATTTCAGCAAATAGCCGATTCCTGAACCAACTTCTAAAACATCAGATTGGGGCTGAACAAAAAATTGATACAACTCTTCAATATCTCTATAGTAGGAGAGATTTTTTTCACGCCACTGTTCTAAATTAGTCATGAAATTTCCATAAATAGCTAAAATAATTACTGAACTAATGATTATTCAATCATTGTATTTTTAAATTGAAGTCAATTGGTCAAGACATAAGTTAACATGATACATTGAATTGTGTCAATATTTAATCACCAAAAAGATCCCTATTCCTAACCAGGCGGAATTAAATCCCATTTATCGTTATGAACTCTGTTAAATTAGCCTTTACTTCTGCTTTAGATTTAGCTCAACTGATCCGCGATCGCACCGTTTCTCCTTTAGAATTAACTCAACTTTATCTAGATCGAATCGAAACATATAACCCTCAACTGGGCAGTTTTTTCTTTGTTGCTGCTGAGATGGCCTTGGAAGATGCGAAAGAAAAAACGGAACAACTAAGCAATACATCTGATCTCAATAGTCTCCCTCCCTTTTTTGGAGTTCCCACTGCCATTAAAGACCTCAACTCAGTGTCAGGAATGCCTGTAAGCTATGGTGTTGCTGTCCTCAAACAAAATGTAGTCAACCATGATGACGGGGTGACAACCCGCATGAAACAGGCAGGATTTATTATTTTAGGGAAAACGGCAACCTCTCAACTGGGATCATTTCCCTACACGGAACCCCCAAACTTCCCTCCAGCCCGTAACCCTTGGCATTTAGACTATACGCCAGGGGGATCGAGTGGGGGAGCGGCGGCGGCTGTGGCCGCTGGCTTATGTCCCATTGCCCAAGGGTCTGATGGTGGGGGATCGGTTCGTGGCCCGGCTGCTTGTTGCGGGTTGGTGGGGATCAAACCCGCAAGGGGAAGGGTGTCTCATGCGCCGGTGGGGGACTATCAAAGTGGCATTTCTAGTAATGGACCTTTAGGACGAACGGTGGCGGATGCAGCAGCGTTATTAGATGTTATGTCCGGTTATACTATGGGCGATCCCTACTGGTTGCCCTCTCCTGAAATTCCTTTTTTAGAAGCAACAAAAGAAGATCCTACCTCCTTGAAAATTGCTTTTTGTGATCATATTCCTCCTTTTACCGACAGCGAAGCAATCGTCAAAGAAACGGTCTATAAAACCGCTCAATTATTAGAGTCATTGGGACATTCTTTAGAGATGAAATCTCCCTCGGTAGGGTCATTAATTGAACCTTTTGTCAAAGTTTGGCAATCGGGAATCGCGGCATCGGGACTCCCCTCAACGGTATTAAGTCCTCTTAATAATTGGTTGAAAGAACAAACGGTAAATGCAGGAGAATATTTACAGGCAGTTCATCGGTTACAGATTTTTTCCCGCCAGTTAGTGGTCTTTTTTGATCAGTTCGATGTGTTATTGTTACCGGTTTATTTACATCAACCGATCAAAGTAGGAGAATGGGCGCATTTATCACCCCAAGAAACTTTGGAAAAAATTATGAATTGGATTGCTCCTTGTCCTGCATTTAATGCCAGTGGTTTGCCGGCGATGACGTTGCCAATGGACCAGGATAACAACGGTTTACCGGTCTGTGTTCAATTAGTGGGAAAACCAGCTGATGAATTAACGTTAATTCGTTTAGCTTCTCAGCTAGAAAAAGCTAATAATTTTTTATTGCCTATTCCATCTTCTGTTAACCATTAAAGTTACTTTTTGCCTTGGTAATTTTATTTGTGTACCATAAGGAGAGACATTTTCAGTCATGTTTCTCTGAAGAATCATTTTGGTGTGGAGTTATGTTAAATTTTGAGACCCTATTGATTAATTGGCCAATAATTCCCGTCGGTCTAGCAATTATTCTTGTCATCGTTGCTTTACCCCAACTACTTCGTTTATTAGTGAGTTTGCAAGAGACGATAATTTCTTCACAAACTCAAGAAATTTATCAACGAATAATTGATCCTGATCAAGCTTTATTTCAGTCAATTATTCTCTTATTATTAGCTGATATTATTTTATTAGTAACTCATGGATTAGTCCCGAAATTACAGTCAATTAATATTATTGAATTTCCTATTGGTTTATCCGTTTCTTTAGTGATAAGTTGGCTAGGTTATCGTTTGATTGAGCGTTTTTTTAAGATTTATATCACTAATATTACTCAAAATGGAAAAAAATTAAATGATGATTTACTAATTGTTGCTAAAGGGTTAACCTTTTTACTATTTGTATTTATTATAATTACTGTTTTTTCTCAAGCTCATCAACTTAATATATTAGGTTTAATTGCTAGTTTAGGTATTAGTGGTGTAGCGATCGCATTTGCTGCTCAAAAAACATTGGAACAATTATTAGGAGGAATTGTTATCTATTTAGATCGTCCTTTTATGGTGAGTGATTATATCGGTTTACCCGATGGAACCTTTGGTAAAGTTGAGTCTATTGGGTTACGTTCTACCAAAATTCGTATGTCTGGTAAGGGAACATTAATGGTAGTCCCTAACAACTATTTAACGCAAATTAATATCGAAAATTTTACGGGAGCTAGTAAATTAATTAATATTATTAAACTCAGATTTTTTCAATGTTTATCTGATAGTCAAAAATCTTTTATCAGCCAGTTGATTATTGAATCTAGTCTTAAAAATGAAATTGATTCTCGTAATCTTCATGTTGATTTTGAAGATATTATCAATGATAATAATGAGAAAACCACTCAAGCTCAAATTAAATACTTTATGTCTTTAAAAGACAAAAGCTCAACAGATTTTCGTATCCAAATTATAAAAATTATCGGTGAAAACATTCGTCATCAATTATTAGAAAATGAAATCGATCACGAAATTATTGATAGTATTTTTATCAATTCAAAAATTTCTATATAGAGATAATATTATGAAATGTTTATGAAAATAATTCAGTCAATATATAAATTTTTAGCGACATCTGGTTTTTTTGAATTGGCAATTTTTTGTCTGTTAATTATTTTATCTGTGATAGTTGGTCAGTCCATAACTCGATTCATTTCTCTGGGTTTAAGGTTTTTTCCTTCTCAGCAACGCCACAGTATTTATCATAATTTAATTCGAGGAAATAAACGTATCATTAACCGTGTAGTAACTTGGATTTTAATTTATTTTTCTTGGTTTTGGTTTAAGGAACATGAACAATTACCTATATGGTTTGATTTCCTAGTTAATTTCAGTTTTGTTATTTTTCTTATTTGGACTTTTTCAAGAATTTCTAGGCAACTTATTAAAGTATATGGGATCAATTTATTTAAACAGATAGGGGGAGACACAACAGAAATTTTACTCGCTCTTGAAACAATTTTTAATATTATTTTTGGTTTAATTGCTTTGTCTATTTTTGCTTATAAATACGGTGTTCCTTTGAATGGTTTATTAGCGGGTGCTTCTATTAGTGGTTTAGCCCTTAGTTTTGCCGCACAGAATACGTTACAACAACTATTTGGAACGGTTATTATTTTTTTGGATAAACCTTTTATTCAAGGGGAATATATACGCCTTCCAGATAATGAAAAAACTTTCGGCAGAGTTGAGTCTATTGGGTTACGTTCAACTAAAATTAGAACAGCAGGAAAAAATACCCTTGTTATTGTCCCAAACTCAAGAATGGCTGAGTGGCAAATTGAAAATGTGACCAGAGGAAAAAAGGTGATGATCTTAGTTTATCTAGATTTTGATCATCTTTTAAATGATTATGAAAAATCTTTAGTTAAGCAAATTAATAGTAAATATATTAACTCATTTTTTGGTGTAGAACCTGAGACATCAAGTACAATATTTCTAGAACATCCAGACAAGAAAGTTAGTCGTGCTAGAATCACATTTTTTATTTTGGGTTCGACTAAAAGTTCCATCGAATTACGAGAACGAATGGTAGCAGTATCTACTAATCAAATCGCTTTAGAATTAATGAGTCATGGCCTTAAATTTACCACCAATGAACCTATTATCTCCTTTGAATCACCGATTAGTTTATAGCTTTTTTGTAAGTTGGGCGATGCCCACCTTACAAAATTATATACCAACTTGTTTAAGGTCTAAATTGTTCTCGAAAATCTCATCGATAGGTAACATTTGCCCATCTATTGTCATAAATTTATGGTCTTGAGTGGCTCGAATTTTTGACCCATCCTCCAACTCATATTCAAATATTTCTTGTTCTCCTCTATGATGCCATTGGGCGATAGGTTGAGTATAAACAAAACCCTTCTCATCTACTGTATAAACCGTACAATTAATATTTTCTTCGACTATTTTACCAATAGATATGGGTCCATATTCAACGGTTAAAATTTCTGTGTCATAACTTAAACAATATTCGGCAAATTTGATCATTTGCTCGAATAAATCTTCTGCAATGGCTTGAGGAACGCCATTTTTGGTTGACCCATCGATAAAAATTTCTCGATGTTTGGTCATTTCTGCTATTTTTTTCTTACCCATGGCCCGACGCAATAAGTCAGCTTCCCCTAAAGAATAACCGGCTAAATCTTGCGCCATTTTCATAATTTGTTCTTGATAAACTAATACGGCGTAGGTTTCTTTTAAGATGGGTTCTAGGAGTTTATGTTGATAAACAATGGCTTCTCTGCCATGTTTACGGTTGATAAATTTAGGAATTAATCCTGCATCCAATGGACCGGGACGATAGAGGGCTAAAATAGAAGAAATATCTTCAATTCCTGATGGTTTTAAATCTTTTACAATCTGTTTCATGCCTGAAGATTCTAGCTGGAATATACCTTCTAAATCTCCTTTTTCTAACAGTTTATGGGTATTTTGAACATCGGGTGGTAATTTTTTAGCCGTTCCTTTAGCAAGAATTTCTAAAGCTTTTCTCTCGTCTAAAGGTAGTTGGTCTAAGTCTAATTCAACCCCTTGATTTTGTTTAATTAAATCAGCCGTTCGTTGAATTGTGGTTAAATTTCTTAACCCTAAAAAGTCCATTTTTAATAATCCCAAGGACTCTAAATCTTCCATATAATATTGGGTAATAACTGCCCCATCATTATTCTTTTGTAAGGGAACAACTTGATCTAAAGGTTCAGAAGAAATAACCACCCCTGCAGCATGAACCCCAAAGGTTTTATTGGTTCCTTCAATACGAATGGCCATATCAACCCAACGATGAACAAGGGGATCATTATCATACCTTTCTTTGAATTCTGGTGTAGGGGTTTCCTCAGAAACCATAACTTTTAATTTAGTGGGTTTTCCCCTTGAAACGGGGATCATTTTTGTCATTTTATCCGACTCAGCGTAGGGAATATCTAACACCCTCGCTACATCTTTTAACACCGCTTTTGATGTCATACGGTTAAAGGTAATAATTTGAGCAACATTCGCTTCTCCGTATTTTCTGGTGACATATTTAATCATTTCGTCCCGTCTTTCGATACAAAAATCTGTATCAACATCAGGCATAGATTTTCTTTCAGGGTTCAGAAATCTCTCAAATAATAGACCATGATGAACGGGGTCAATATTGGTAATTTTTAAACAATAAGCAACTAAAGAACCGGCTGCGGAACCCCTACCTGGACCGACGGGAATATGGTTATCTCTCGCATATTTGATATAGTCCCATACCACCAAGAAATAAGTAGAAAAACCCATTCGTTGCAGCATCTTTAGCTCGTATTCTAACCGTTCTCTGTACTCTCCTGGAATTTCACTCCGAGAGCGGCATTTTAAACGATTTAATAATCCTTGCCAAGCAATTTCTTCTACATAACTATCGGGGTTATGACCAGCAGGGACAGGATAATCAGGAATACGGGGTTCTCCTAAAATTTTATAGGGTTCAATTTTTTCAGCAACTTCCAAAGTGTTGTTAATGGCTTCTTCGATAACATTATCGGCGAGATGATCACGAAATAGTAAGCGCATTTCATCAGCAGATTTTAGATATTCTGTGCCACTGTATCTAAGGCGTTTTTCATCAGTAATTAGTTTACCAGTTTGAATACATAATAAGGCATCGTGAGCCTCAACATCGTAACAAGAAATGAAATGGGAGTCATTGGTGGCTACAATTTTAATGCCTAGGTCACGGGCAATTTTAGCAATAGCAACATTAACAATTCTATCCTCAACAGAACCGTGATCTTGAATTTCTAAATAGAAGTCATCTTTAAATAGTTTTTGATACCATTTAGCAACTGCTTTTGCTTCCTTGAAATCTCCTGCTAAAATTCTTTGTGGTATTTCTCCCCCTAAACAAGCACTGGTAACAATTAATCCTTCGTTATATTCTTGTAATAGTTCTTTATTGATACAAGGACGAGCAAAAATACCTTTTCCTTGCATTCCTTTGAGATGGGAAATTGTGGTTAATTTAACTAGATTTTTATAACCTTGGGTGTTTTTTGCTAAGACAACTTGATGATATTTTTTATACTTTTTTTTCTCTTCAATGTCCCCATTGATAACATACATTTCGTTGCCGATAATGGGTTTAATACTCTTATTTCGACAGACTTTAATTAATTCGATCGCCCCATACATTACCCCATGGTCTGTTAACGCGATCGCTGGCATTTCCAATTCTAACGCACGATCAATTAAAGCGTTTAACTGGGATGCACCATCGAGTAAACTATAATCACTGTGTATATGTAAACCAACAAAAGACATAATCGAATATTTTTAGATTAATTGTGAATTATCAGACCCAAATCTAACCCATCATCATTTTCATGATTACCTGGGGACTTATATTATAGCGTTTATCTTATTATCTAGATAATAAATTTCGCTTTGCTGTTTAAACTTTAATCGATATTCTGTTAAGATCAATAATAGATGATCAAATAAGGCTGTTGATTATGCCAAATATTATCTGGTCAGATTATTTACAATATAGGGCAAAACTGAGAGGTTTTAAACTGGAAAAAATTGAGGAAATTATAAAATATTCTGGAGAAAGATACTATGATACTGAAACCGATCGTCTCATTGCCGTAGGTAAACATGACACTCGCTTAGTTATTGTTCCTTATGAATACAAATTGAATTGTATCACCCCTATCACTATTCATGCCACGACACGCCAACAAATTAGATTTCGTCTAGCCACCGGGAGATATACTATTTATGAATAACGCAAAAATGAAATATTTTGAACAAGAAGATATTCTGTATTTAACTATTTCTGATGAACCAGAAGCAAATAGTGTAGAAATTAATCCAAATATTACAGTAGAATTCAATAATTCGGGGGAATTAATTGGTATAGAAATCACGAATGCAAGCGTTTTTATTCGAGATTCAATTCTAGAATCAACTCAAGGAAAAATATTAAATTTATCCTCTTTTATTAATTAGTTTTACTAGCTTCTTCTTGTACAAGTTCCAAGGTTCTAATCGTTTAGTGTTTGTTAATCAAGAAAACCCAGAAAATTTATTATCTTTCTTGGGTGCTGTCCCTATCTCTCTTCCATCAGAAGTTGGGGGAATGCTTACAGGTATGGAATAGAGTTCCTAACAGACACGTTGACCATAGGGTATTGAACCTCCCGTCGCGAGAGGCGCGAGGGATTCCCATATAGACTCTTGACTAGACTACCTAAATAGTCCCCGTCAGACCGCCATTACTGGGCTGTTTATAAGCGCGTTCACGGG
>JASJBX010000160.1 GCA_030066295.1 Crocosphaera sp. | reverse complement strand
AGAAGAAAAAAGATTTAACAATAGTAAGGCATTCGGGAGAATTACTCGACTTTTCTATTGTCCCGTCTCAAACTTTACAGGATGTTTCTAAGCGTGTTGAATTAGCTTTCAACCGATATGTTAAGGGTGATATTAAATCTCAAACTAATAGTACCACGAAGGAAGTTCTGGCAGTCCGTAAGGGGATACCAGAAGCCTACGCTCTGTTTGAGGACGAGCGTAGGTAGTTCACGACTTGAACCTGAAAATTTTTTCCCTCATTCACCAAGGAAATACTGCCCTTCCTGGAACATTAGTGAACCTTTGAACGTTTACACCATTGGTAGGCCAAAATTTTACGCAAATCTAGCCAAAGCGTATATCCTGTAAAGGTGAGTGAGTTGTGAGGAAGTGAATTAATGGTTATCTCCCTATCCCCTAATGGCAATGGTCGTTTAAATCATCAGACAGCTAAGTTGAATGATCGTTTCTTGGGTACTTTACCCCCTCTACCCAAAAGTCCTTTATTTGGGACTGATGGTATCAGAGGTAAAGCAGGAGAGTTATTAACAGCCCCCTTCGCTTTACAGTTGGGGTTTTGGGCTGGACAGGTTTTAAAATCAAAAACTGCTACACCCGGTCCAATTATTATTGGTCAAGACTCCCGTAACTCCAGTGATATGTTAGGAATGGCGATGGCTGCAGGACTGACCTCAGCTGGGTTGGAAGTGTGGCAGTTGGGGTTATGTCCGACTCCCTGTGTTGCTTATTTGACCCGTCACAGCGAAGCAACGGCAGGGATCATGATTTCTGCCAGTCATAACCCCCCAGAAGACAACGGAATTAAATTTTTTGATGCGGATGGGACTAAGTTATCCTCTACCCTAGCGCAAGAGATAGAAGAGGGGTTACGGGGTAATCTTTTGCTATCAGTCGATGAACTCTCTTCCTGGGGTAAAACCTTATATCAACCAACCTTAGTTAATAGTTATTGTCAGTTTTTACAGGAGAGTTTACCGGCTTCTTTTAGTTGTCAAGGGATGAAAATTGTTTTAGATTTAGCGTGGGGTGCTTCGGTGAATGTGGCACCGGCAATGTTTAAAGCGTTAGGGGCCGAAGTGATTTGTTTGCACGAGACGGCCAACGGCGATCGCATTAATGTTAACTGTGGGTCAACTCATCTGGCGTTACTACAAGCAGCCATTAAAGAACATCAAGCAGACATGGGGTTCGCTTTTGATGGGGATGCGGATCGGGTCATGGCTGTCGATAGTACCGGCAGGGTAATCGATGGAGATTATATCCTCTACCTCTGGGGAAAATCACTCTTAGAGCGGGGTAAATTGCCCAATAACCTCTTAATCGGAACCGTTATGGCAAATTTGGGGTTTGAACGCGCTTGGCAGGGTTTAGGGGGTCAATTTGTGCGGACTGCTGTGGGCGATCGCTATGTTCAAGCGCAAATGTGGGAAACCGGTGCCATGCTTGGGGGTGAACAATCGGGACACATTATCTGTCATCATTACGGGGTGTCAGGGGACGGTGTACAAACGGCGTTACATTTAGCTGCGTTGGTGCATGAATCTGGGGTATCTTTAGCGGAGTTGGTGAAGAATAGTTTTGATACCTATCCGCAGATTTTACGCAATGTGCGTTTAGAAGATCGAGAAAAATTGCGGTATTGGCAACAGTGTGACCCCTTGCAACAAGCGATCGCTCAAGCAGAGAAAGAGATGGGCAATACAGGCCGGGTTTTGGTTCGTGCTTCGGGGACAGAACCTTTAATTAGGGTGATGGTAGAATCGGAATGTGCTGATGCTGCGAATCATTGGGTTAATTATTTAGTGGAAGTGGTAGAAACTCATCTGACTGCTTAATATTTGTCGGGTTTGATGATGGTAGGGATGATTGATTAATTGTCCCTACTTGGATCATCTAAATGTTATTAACTTAAGGTTTAAGGTTAACACCGCGAAGATACCAAGTAACCAAACCAGTGAGAAGAATAATAAAAATTTGTCGCCAGTTTTTGAGTTCTCCTACTTTTTCTATTAAGTCAGGTATCTTTTGTATATTAGTTTTTTGTCCTTCTAATAAACCTTCAACTTTACTCATTTCTTTATCTAAACTTTGGATTGATTGTTGTTGATTTTCTACTCTTGTATCAACTGATTTTAAGGTACTCTCAATATTCTTTAGTGTATTCTCAATACCACTCATCCTTTGCTGTAGACTATTTATCTGTTGGGTTGATTCTTGTTGAAGTTCTAAAATAGAATCAATTTTATTAATTTGATCTGATTGCTTATTAACCTTATTTACAACTTCTTTTAAGTCATGCTCAATTGTAGCAATCTGTTCTGATTGCTGATTGATTTTTTCTTCAATTTGTTCGTTGGTTAAACTCATAGTAGAAGTTGTATAAATAATAATTCCAACCCATTAGAACTACATATAAGGTTTCAGGAATTCAAAAGCAAATTTTATAAAAACACTTACAGAAACGGTAATAACAGCACCAACGAAAGCACCAATAAAAGTAAAGCCAAGTTGCTTCCAGTTCTTGAGTTCTCCCACTTGTCCGCTCAAGTCAGAGATTATTTTAATATCATCTTTCTGCTTGTCTAAGCTACCTTGGACCTTGTTTACTTTGTCGCTCAAGCCAGAGATTTTTCCAATATCATCTTTTTGCTCGTTTAAGCTACCTTCGATCCCGCTTACTTGGTCCCTCAAGTTAGAGATTATTTTAATATTATCTTTTTGCTCGTTTAAGCTACCGTCGATGTTTGCAATTTTTTCAGATAAAGTAGGTATATTTTGGATTGAATTTTGTTGAAGTTGTAAAGTAGTATCAATTCTCGTAATTTGTTTTGATTGTTCCTGTAAAGTAGTATCAATTCTCGTAATTTGCCCTGATTGGGTTTCAAGAGCATCTAAAATTCTGTCCAAACGGCCATTAATCTCAGCAGATTGTTCTGATTGCTTATCAATCTTTCGCTCTAACTTATTTATCTTATCTATTGCTTCCTCGTTGGTTACTTTCATAGTGTAAGAAATGGTACTTTATGTGATGTATAAAAATACTAGGATTTGTTAACGTTGAGCTATACAAGAGAACAGGAGGTTACAACACCTCCCCAATATTGCAATTATGAATGATGAGTGTTGCTAATATTGAAGGAGTGATTGTCTAACTTTCTGTTATATGTAAATCCGACTGTCTAAGTTAATGTCTGAGTTATATTTCAAGTGACTAAGTTATTGTCAAAGTTTAGCTATGATAGATAAATATTCACTAATCCCACCTTTAACTATAAATGCCTCGTTCTATTCAACTCAAACCCGAACTAAAAAAAGAGATTAAAGCATTACTTCCTCGCAATGGTTTTCCGAGTCAACAAGCTTTAGCCGAACATCTTGGACTATCCCGTGATGTCGTTAGTCGTTTTTTGAATGGTAAACCGATTGATCGCTTAAATGCTGAAGAAATTTGTGGTGTATTAGGGTGTGATATTAGAGAAGTAACTTATATTGAAGAAACTAAACCCAAAGAACCCAAAATAGACTGGGGAGAAGCGACAAATAATAGTAGTATTTTTCAGCTTTCTACAAGAACGGAACAATTAAAAACTTTGAAGCAATGGATTATTGAAGATAAGTGTCGTATTATCTTCATTGAAGGGATGAAAGGGATGGGAAAAACCAGACTATCTTATCAATTAGCAGACCAAATTAAAAATGATTTTGATTATGTTATTTTGCGGTCACTCGACCAATATCAGTCAATTGATGAATTACTAAAAGATTTATTATTATTTTTAAATGATGAGGAAGATATTAAGGCATTAGATACTAAGCAGAAAATAGATAATCTCATAAAAAAGTTAAAATCATTTCGTTGCTTATTGATTTTAGCTAATATTGATTGGGCAATAGAAAAGTATTCCTTGAGTTTTCGAGATCAAAATTATAATTTTTTCTTAAAAGAACTAGCTGAGAAACAAGATAAAAGTTGTTTAGTCATGACCAGTAATATTGAACCTAGAGAAATTGGTCTTTTAGTCGCTCAAAATCAATGGAGTCGTCATTTAGAAATAGAACCTTTATCCGTAGAATCAATTAAAAATATTTTTAATGGTGTTGGTTTATTTGAAGGAGCAGAAGAAGATTGGAAAAAACTAAGAGATATCTATCAGGGGAATCATTTTGTCTTAGTGAATGTTGCTATTAATATTCAGAAAAGTTTCGCTGGTAGCATTACACATTTTATTAATTATTGCAATGAAGATAATTCGTATAATTTTGTTTTTAATGGAATTGAAGAATTTATAAAAGAACAGTTAGAAAATTTATCGGAAACAGAGAGAAATGTTATGTATTGGTTAGCTCTTTATCGTAATCCTATTAGTTTATTTGAATTAAAAGAGATTATGGGAGGACTATGGGGCGATCAGCTACTAATTATAAGTAAACATTTAAAATCTCGTTTTTTTCTGAATAGTAAAGATGAAGGTATTTTGATTTTACCGCCAATGATTCGAGATTATTTAATCAAGGTATTAATTAATAATATGACTAATGAAATAATTAAGAATCGGTTTGATTTATTAAATAATTTTCCTTTATTTTTGCCAACAGCAACTATAAAAGTAAGAAAAAATCAAGAAAATTTTATCCTAAAACCAATTATTGAAAAGCTCGAAACTGAATTTAATACAAAAGAAACAATTAAAAAGCATTTAAGAACAATCTTACATCAGCATAAAAATAATAGCTCAGATAAATATATAGGAGGAAATCTTTTTAACTTACTTGTTTATTTAGGTAGTTTAGAAGAAAAAGATTTTTCATATTTAGTATTAAATAATGCAAACTTGCGAGAGGTTTATCTAAAAGATACTGACTTTACTGGCTCTAAATTATCAAATTCAATGTTTTTAAATGGATTTAGTAATGTCATTTCTGTGGGCTTTAGTCCTGATGGAAAATGGTTGGCCATTGGTGATACTAATGCTCAAATTTATCTTTGGAAAGTTGGAGACGGTTGTCCTGTTTTGGAACAGATTATTAATACTAACAACGGCTGGGTGAGAGCTATCACCTTTAGTCCTGACAGTAAAATAATTGCCAGTGGTGGAGAAGAGGGAAATATTAATTTATGGGAGGTAAAAACAGGCAAACCTGTTGCTACTTTTTCAGAACATCTTGATCGAATTAGAGCCGTAAGTTATAGCCCTAATGGTCAATTATTAGCTAGTAGTAGTGATGATGGAACGGTTAGAATTTGGGATTGTAATAGAAAAGAACTGATCACCGTTTTAACGAAACATCAAGATAAGGTGCGATGGGCTATTTTTCATCCTGATCAACATACATTAATTAGTGCCAGTCAAGATAACCAAATCTGTTTATGGGATGTCAATCTTTCAGAAGCAAAGTTAATAAAATCCTTCTCATTAAAAGAAAATAAAGATAACCTCTTAAGAGCAATTGCTATTAGTCCTGATGGTAAACTGCTTGCTAGTGGAACTGATGATGGAGTGGTTCGTTTTTGGAACTTGGAAAAAGGTACGTTTAAACAGAATTTAAGTCACAATCATAACCATTGGATTAGAAGTCTTGCTTTTAGTCCTGATGGGGATAAAATAGCGAGTGCTAGTGAAGATACAAACATCTGTGTTAGTGATGTTAAAACAGGTCAACATTTACATACCTTAAGGGGTCATAATGGTGGGGTTTGGTCAATTGATTTTCATCCAAAACTTCCTTGGTTACTCAGTGGTTCAATGGGATTCAATGTTAGAATTTGGAATCATGAATCAGGGGAATGTTTACGAGTTGCTCAAGGATATGGTCAAGAAATTAAACCCATTACTTATAGTCCTGATGGTAAAACTCTTGCAGTAGGAACTAATCAGGGAATTGTTTATCTAAAAGATAGCTCAGAACTAAAAACCAAAACAACAATAGAAACTCATAGAGGTAATATTTTATCTCTTGCTTATAGTCCTGATGGTCAAGTTTTAATCGGTGGAAGTGATGATACAAAGTTATATATCTGGGATACTTATAATAATAATAAACAACTGGCAAGTTCAGCAGAACATAAAAATTGGATTAGAACAGTTGCTTACAGTCCCGATGGAAAATTTATGGCAACAGGAGGTGATGATAAGATGGTTAAATTATGGGATTCTAGAACTTATAAACTGTTACGAACTTTTCCGGGTCATACAGATTGGATACAATCGATTTGTTTCCATCCTACTCAACCCTTATTAATTAGTGGGAGTGATGATGGTACTATCAAATTTTGGGATATTGAGGATCTGAAAACTTGTAGCCCACTGGTTAAAATTTTTAAAACACCTCAACGACAAGTGTGGACGGTTGCTATTAGTCCCGATGGAAAATTAATGGCTAGTGGCAGTAATGATAATACCCTTTGTATTTGGGATTTAGAATCAGAAAACACAAAACCGATTATGATTATTAAAGACCATCGTAACTGGATTTCATCCGTTGCGTTTAGTCCCGATAATCAATGGTTAGCGAGTGGTAGCTATGATAGTAGTATTCGTATCTGGAAAATATCCTCAACTCAATACAGTTGCCATAAAATACTTCTAGAACACGATGATGCTGTCATGTGTGTTACGTTTCATCCTCATGAGCCTATTTTAGCCAGTAGCAGTAAGGATGGAACCATTAAACGCTGGAATTATCTGACAGGAGACTGTTTATCAAGTTGGCGATCGCCTCGACCTTATGAGAACATGAATATTACAGGAGTGACTGGTTTAAACTCAGCACAAAAATACGCTTTAAAAACGTTGGGTGCAATAGAATTGTAATAATTTTAACGACAATGGTAAGCTACAAAGGACTATTATAGGCTAGAGAATTTTAAGGAAAGAAACGATTACTACTATGACAGAATTTTCTAATCTAGAATCATCTAACATTTGGGACTATAAACCAAAATGGTGTCAACCTTGGTCTATTTTATTAACGGGAATTATCTTAAGTGTTGGGAGTTGGTTTATTCTTCATATTCTTTGGATCACTTCTATTGTTTCAATTTTAATCATCATTTGGTGGGTTTATTTTTTACTTCTTTACCCTCGAATGTTTAAAGAATATGTGGACAGTCAAAATAATTAATAAATTGTCCCTACTTTATAGTGAAAATCCGAGAACAATGTCTAATGCTGTTTGGATAGATGGCCAATAATATTCCTCCATGACCCCTAATAAACCTAACACTCTTTGACCATCCACAGACCTAATTTGACCCACATCAAGATAACGATCTTTATTAACCCATACTGATTCATGATGTCATTTTGTACAATCAAACAAGCACGGGTTTTTTTCGCTTCTGCTCCCACAGTAGGATCTAATCTTACCCAACGAATTTCTCCCCGTCGATAAGTTAATTTATTCTTCCTCATTGATCCCATCTCCTACCACACCATCCCACTCCTGTACGTCTTTTTGGTATTGAGCATCTTGAGTTTCTTGGGATAACGATGTGATTAACTGCTCTTGTATGACCTTGTTTCGATGTTCTCTCAGAAGACTATTTAGATATTGACTACGATTACCCTGAGCCATGTTGTCTAAAAAACTGATTAAGCTTTCATCTAGGGTGATAGCGATCTTTTGTTTTTTCATAAGTATGATACTTTTATCGGACGTTTACATCATACTAAAAATCTAATATTGTTGACGTATGAGGTAGGTTTGATTGAGTTTAATTACTTATTACTTCCCTTTTGTCAAGATTTGATGACATTTGGCGATCAACACTAAAAATCTTCATGTTTTTTTTAGGTGTGTGCCTTTTTGGTGTACAAAAACGGGTATAGTATACCCCCCAAAAAAATGGGCAAAAATGTGTTATTATAAATTTGGAAGGTAGGCTAGAGATGTTGTGTATATACACAGTAAACCTGGAAACCCCGATACTCTCAGTTTGTCAACAGTTTCCTAATTAATGATTTCAATCAATACATTAATACTTATGCTATCGGGTGGAAGTCATAGTAATTAGATGATCATTAATAGTAAAGATCATACAAATTATTATGTCAAAATTTCTCCTCCCATTAACTTTTTATAACGACTTTCTAATTCTTTTTTCAGTGAAGGTAAACCCCCTAAACTTTTATCGGCTGCAATAATTTTTTCTGCTGCAACTCTTGCTAATTCTAACACTTCTTGGTCTTCTACTAAACTGGCCAAAGCAAAGTCAGGTAAACCGGATTGACGGGTTCCTAAAACGGTTCCTGGTCCTCTAAATCTTAAGTCCATTTCTGAGATAAAAAAGCCATCTTGAGACTGTTCTAACACACTTAATCTTTGCTTAGCATCGGGGGTTTTACTACTACTCATCAATAGACAATAAGACTTATGAGAACCCCTACCGACTCTACCTCTTAATTGATGCAACTGTGACAGTCCAAACCGTTCGGCATTTTCGATTAACATGACGGTTGCATTGGGAACATCTACCCCGACTTCTATCACCGTTGTTGAGACAATAATTTGATAATTATTATCTCTAAAAGCGGTCAAAACTTCATCTTTTTCTGCTGAACTCATGCGTCCATGTAACAGTCCAATCTTAAAGTCTGGGAACACTTTTTCTGAGAGTTTTTGATGTTCTTCCACTGCTGCTTTTACATCCAATTTTTCTGATTCTTCAATCATGGGAAAAATGATGTATACTTGTCTTCCTTGGGCGACTTCTCTCCGAATTAAATCATACGCTTGTGTGCGTTCCTTTCCTGTTAATGCTGTGGTTTGAATCCCTTGTCTTCCAGGGGGTAATTCATCAATTTGACTCACATCTAAATCCCCGTGTAACGTTAATGCGAGGGTACGGGGAATGGGGGTTGCAGTCATCGTTAAAACGTGGGGAGATTTCCCTTTTGCTAATAGTTTCGCCCGTTGTTGTACCCCAAACCGATGTTGTTCGTCAATGACAACCAAGCCTAATTTTTGGAAGTTTACGGGGTCTTGAATTAAGGCATGGGTTCCTACTAAAAGGGGTAATTCTCCTGTTTGTAATTGACGATGAATTTCTTCTCTTTTGGCTTTTTTTGTGGAACCGGTTAACAGTTCGACGGGTAAATAAAGTTGATTAAACCAAGGAACTAATTTACGATAATGTTGTTCTGCTAATACTTCTGTAGGGGCCATTAACGCAGCTTGGTAACCCGATTGTAAGGCTGCTAAAATGGCAAAGACGGCTACGATTGTTTTACCGGCACCTACGTCTCCTTGGACTAAACGATTCATGGGAGTAACTGAGTTTAAATCCTCTGAAATTTCATTGATAACTCGTTGTTGTGCATTAGTTAGTTTAAAGGGCAATATATCATCAAACTGTTCGATTAGTTTACCTTTAGGGGTAAAAACTGCACTGTTATGAATCTGCTTTTGTTCTTGACGACGTTGTAAAAATCCTAATTGTAAATAAAAGAACTCATCAAATACTAAACGTCGTCTTGCATGGGCTAATAATTCAGGTGTTTCGGGAAAATGAATGTTAGTAATGGCATCTTTTAAACCCATTAATCCATATTGTTCTCTTATTATTCTAGGTAAAGGATCTCGTATCTGTTTAATTGCCTCTAAACTGGCGATAATGGCTTTACGAATTAAGTCAGCCCCAACCCCTTCAGTTAAGGGATAGACGGGTAATAATCTACCAATTTTAATGGATTCAATACTCGAACTTGTGCTATCTAAAACTTCAATTTCTGGGTTATCTAATGTGATACCATAGCGGTTTTGTTTGACTAACCCTGATGCTGCGACAACTGAACCTAACGGATAAATTCTTTTTTGTCTTTCTTGCCATCCTCTATTAGTAAATCTAGCCCCAGCAAAAAAACGATTGAGTTTAATTTGTCCGGTATGATCTCTTAAAATTAATTCAAAAATACTCAATTTCTTATTCTTAGGACTAGTAAAACAGTTACAACGTTTAACCGTTCCTACTATGGTAACCGTTTCCCCTGCCACTAATTCAGTAATCGTCACTTGACGGGCATAATCAATATGATCACGGGGATAATAAAATAGTAAGTCTTTGACCGTATATAGTCCTAATCTTTTTAAGAGTTCTCCTCTTTTATAACCCACTTCCGCTAAATTACTTAAAGTTTGGTCTAAAGTAACAGGACGCACAACCGATTTTTTATCAGTAATAGCTGTGGTTTTGGGTAACTTTGGTTTTGGGGGTTCGGTAGGGGTTTCTAATGTCTTTCTCAGTTCATATAAAAATTGACGGGTTTGACTAATTAACGTCTTTCTTTGTGCTACACTTAAGTCAGAATAATTAGCATATTGAGCGGCGAAATTTTGCCACTTTCTGCGATCGCTTGTAGGAGTCCCATTAGGAGGGCTTTGACCAAAGTTTAGGCACAAAAATTCACTAAATTGATATTGATTACCTTGTAAATTGGTAAATCCTTTTTCTGCTTCCACAGCAAGGGCTTTATCTAAACGTATCCAGTCGAGGTTTCCTGCGGCCATGGTTGTGTATTGCGTGAACACCTGGACTTTTCATTTTGCCATAATTCGGAAATGACATAGGAATCGCCGCCCGATAAGGGGCGCGTGAGGATGTTAGCTCAATAGCTAAAATTCAATTATATTTGTGGGGTTAATGCTTCTTAAACTCTACCCCAGAGACAAACTCAACGTCTAGTATCTTTAAAATTGACTAAGATTTACTTTGATTGAGTTTACGCTTAAAGAAACCACCAAACCCTAATGCAGCACCAGCACCGAAAATGGTCAAAGGTTCAGGAACCACACTAGTTGTAGTGACAGTGGTTGGGGTGGTTGCTGTAAACAAAGCACCCGAAAAGGTCATATTGGTGAGGGAACCCCCATCTGCGAGTAATTGCTCAATCTCTGCTACAGTGGTGTTGTTGGTTTGGAAGGTTAAATTACCTGCACCGTCATAGAGTTCTCCCCCAATATCAAAAAATCCAAACAGTGCAACATAGATAGACACATTCAATCCACTTTGTTTCAGTGAATAACTCGCTTGGTTTAAGTGGAATATTTCTGTGTCATCATCAATGCTAGAGTTGAATAGCGTTGAGACGCTGGGCACCCCCAAGTCACTGTGTCCAAAGTCAATAAAAGGATTATTGGCCACAGTGGGGGGGCCAAAAGAAATAATATCTTCAATGCTGGCTGTGTCAAACCCAGCAAATATTCCTGTATTAGAGGTAACTCCAACCGGAGTGGGTTCTGGATTAAAGTCCAACTCTGGTAAGACAAGTGCTTCACTATTTAATGTAACAGTGCTGGTACCACCGGGAAGCAAGACTCCACCGGATAATTGAAATTGATTCATGCTTGCTGCATTGGCAGAGGTGGCACTCAAAGCTATGGTGGTGAGAGTACCCGTCAGGGTTGCACCCAAAGCTGAGGTTATTCGGAAAGGTTGTGGCATTACTATAAATCTTAAAAAGTAAATGTTAATAGTTACCAAGGTACACTAATAATGACGGCTTTATGTATAACTTTATGTATAACTTTATGTATAACTTTATGTATAACTTCGACTCCAAGTAGGTTCTAGCACGGATAATTCTTGAAAGGGAAATCCGATGCCTATCTCAAATTGTTGTCTCAAAACTTGGGTTGACTGAGGGCTTATAGCCGTAAATCTAGTTAAAGTAAACTTGGAGCAAACCCAGGTATAGCAAACATTTTGTCCGTTTTCTGTTGGGAGCGATCGCTAGACAACTTAGCGGGATTCATTTATTTATAGTATTGTGTCAGTGGAATAACAAATTCTTCTACAACTTGGGTAATTGCTAAATATTGTTAGTTGCAAAGTTGTAGATTGTGTTGACAAACAAAATTAACTATGAGGATTCACATTTATGTTTAACTTAAAACATACTATCCATAGCATAGCCATTATTACTACATCATCAGCTATAACTTTAACAAGTAGTGCTGTTAATGCTGCTACTTTTAGTGAATTTCAACTGAGTGGTGGAGTTTTAGTACCAGGTGGTATTAGTAATGTTACATTATCAGGCGAAGCTCTATCAATTCCTGAATTAGACTTTAATCTAGAACCAACACCTATTGGGATTATTAATCCAACAGGAATATTTACAGGATTTGATACAGCTAGTATTGAAGACATTATTGCCTTTGGCCCTCCAATTGTTGTCAATAATCCTTTCCTGGATTTTGGAAATAGTGATGTTATGGGAGCCGGTGGGGTGTCAACCCCAGCTAATCCTAGTATTAGTGATGGAATAGATACTTTTGAATTAAATGAAGCAAGTTATTCGTTAACACAGAGTGGAAATAATGTTGCTATTGATGTACTACTGGACGGAGATTTTGTCATTGGAGGTCAAATTTATGGAGGTACAGGTAATTTAACTTTTCAAATTAGTGACACAACTGTATTGGAAGTTGAAACACTACTTACAAATGGAGGTTCATTACCCAATGCAACTTTTTCAGGGGGGTTATTTACAACTGAGTCTGTTCCTGAGCCTTCAACTATCATTGGACTAGGATTATTAGGAGCATTTGGTATCGGAACAGGGGTAAAACGTAAGAAGAAATAGAATCTGAGCTTGAACTACCCACGCTGACGCAAGGGGACAGCGTGGGCTAGACTTCCTACGTGAACTACCTACACTGACCTGACGGTACAGTGTAGGCTTCTGGTATCCCCTTAAGGACTGCCAGAACTTCCTTCGTGGTACTATTAGTTTGAGTTTTAACAATTTTCCCACTACGG
>JASJBX010000159.1 GCA_030066295.1 Crocosphaera sp. | reverse complement strand
TCGATAAAACTAGCTAGTTTAGAGAGGGAACAGGGAACGGGGAACAGGGAACAGGGTTTATTTTGATGGTAACTACTTAAGAATTTATTTTCTGTCTTTTGTTGCTGAGTTTTCCTGTACTGGTGCAAGATGTCAGTATAAGTCGCTAAATACAGCAACCTGGGAAAGAGATTGTGAATAATTATTCTCCAAAACTACTATGGCTCAATAACTCTGGGTTAGGATGTTTACTCAATTTACTCCTATTAGCCATTTTATTGGTCTCCGTTGGCTTGGGATGGGTGGTTAATGGATTTTTGATTTTATTGGGGGTGATTTTAATTGCCCCAGTGATTGGGTTATGGGTTTTACGATGGTGGGTAAAGCGTAACTTGGCCGAGGATCAATGTCCTGTGTGTCGCTACGAATTTACAGGGTTTAATGGGGTAGAAACTCGCTGTCCCAATTGTGGTGAAACCTTACAAGTTGAAAACGGCAAGTTTCAACGGGTGACTCCCCCAGGAACCATCGACGTTGAGGTGGTGGATGTCTCTGTCAAACAATTGGATGATCCTGATTAGGAATAGATTGTTACATAATTTAAAGTTCTATAGCAATTTTTGTGAGGACATTCTGCCACTGCGGTAAACTAGCCCTTAATCCTGACTATTTTTACAACAGACAGATAAGATACTCTTAAGTCTTTGTTCAGTTGGGAAACCTTGACGTTAATCTATTAAGGTTAAGGTGCTTGACTAAGGAGAACACTCGGTTAAGGAGCCGGAATCAATGTCACACAAAGTTAAAATCTACGATACCTGTATTGGTTGTACTCAATGCGTTCGCGCTTGTCCTCTCGATGTTTTAGAAATGGTTCCCTGGGATGGTTGTAAAGCAAGTCAAATTGCTTCTTCTCCTCGTACAGAGGACTGTGTGGGCTGTAAGCGATGCGAAACAGCTTGTCCTACGGATTTCTTAAGCATCCGTGTTTATCTTGGGGCAGAAACAACCCGCAGTATGGGCTTAGCCTACTAAAAAACCCGCCATTAATCCTGTCATTTGTGACATTTACCCCACCTATCTATTTTTAATGTAGGTGGGGCTTCTGCTTTTACTATACTTTTGAGGGATAACACGACAATTGCTCAATGGTTAATAATGACTGATAAAATGAATAAGGTGTCCTGGATTACTATCAAAACCACAAAAGCTCGCTGGGAGGCTGAATTGATGCAGCAACTCTTGGCAGCCCATAATATTCCTAGTCGTGTCCTTGATATTGGTTTGGGAATTTATTGTGGTCAAGGGTCCCAGGCTGCTTTGCAGGTTTGTTCCCCCGATCGATGGACTGCTCTATTATTATTGAGTCCTACCGAAGAAGAGTAAAATAAGACAATTATTAATCTTATATTCTATCCATGTCTATATTTGATTGGTTTGCTAAACAAGAAAAGTCCGAACCCCCCATTCAAGAACAACAAAAAGAACGGGAAATTGCCGATGGTTTATGGACGAGGTGTACAGCTTGTACCGCTTTAACCTATACGAAAGACCTTCAGGCCAATCAACTGGTGTGTACCGAATGCGGTCATCATTTTCGTGTGGAAAGTTCCGAACGCATTGCCCAGTTAATTGATAAAAATACCTGGAAACCCCTCAACGAACAGCTAACCCCTACCGATCCCCTTAAATTCTGCGATCGCAAACCTTACAGCGATCGCATCAAGGACACTCAAGAAAAAACCGGGTTAGTGGATGCGGTACAAACGGGAACGGGATTAATTGACGGCCTACCCTTAGCTTTGGCTGTGATGGACTTCCGCTTTATGGGGGGTAGCATGGGGTCTGTGGTGGGAGAAAAAATCTGTCGTCTCATTGAACACGCCACCTCCGAACGCTTCCCTGTGGTCATTATTTGTGCCTCTGGTGGGGCGCGAATGCAAGAAGGAATGTTAAGTTTGATGCAAATGGCCAAAATCTCTGGAGCCCTCGAACATCATCGCAACGCCAAGTTAATGTATATTCCTGTCTTAACCCATCCCACCACGGGCGGGGTAACGGCCAGTTTTGCTATGTTAGGGGACATTATTCTAGCTGAACCCAACGCCACCATCGGTTTTGCAGGGCGACGGGTGATCGAACAAACCTTAAGGGAAAAGTTACCCGATGGCTTCCAAACGTCGGAATACTTGTTAAAACACGGCTTTGTGGATGCCATTGTTTCTCGCACTCAACTGAAAAAAACCTTAGCCCAATTAATCAGTATTCATCAACCCTTTTTCCCTGTCTTACCGCCTCTTGATGTCCGAGATAAACATCATCATCCCGAAGAGGTGGTCTTGAAACTAGATGGAAAAAACCATAAAAGTCCTTGATTTAACAGAATGTTGGCAGAAGTCCTCACCTAAAATCTCTACAGCTAAAAACAAGCTGGATTTAGGTGGGGATGAATGCCAACCAATAAATAAAGGTAGGGGTCAACACCATCGGCTTTTTACAAAGTTTACTCCAAGAAAAATTGGATAATTACTAATCTATTTTTTGTGGTTTAAAGCTGAAATAGATGAACTATCCAACTACTGCCTCCTGCCTCCTTCAAGCATCAATCACAACTTTCCCTTGAGGATAAGCAATACAAGCTAAAATATAGCCGTCTTCTTCGTCATTGTCATCCAAACCATCCGCTTCCCCTTCATAACGAATCGTTCCTTCTAATTTTTTAAGTTTACAACTCCCACAGCCTCCACTGCGACAACTAGAGTCAACCTCAATCATTTCTTCTTCCGCTAACTCTAATAAGGACATTTGGTCATCACAAAGTACCTCTTTTCCTGACTTGGCAAAAACCACAGGATAAGACGTATTATTACTCGAAACTGTAGCCGGTTTTGCGGGAGTAGACTGACCATTATTGCTGGTATTTTTAGGCGGTTCAACAACAGATATATTATCCTTTTTCTCTTTTGAAGGGGATTGTTTTTTCTTGGAACTTCCAAAACTTTCTTGATAATAGTTTTCCATCGGGAATCCTAATGCTTCTACTAAATTTTTAACCCCTTTCATAAAGCCATCGGGACCACAAACATAAATAACTCTTTCTTTATAATCAGGACAAATAGCAGGTAATAAAATCTCGTTCAAACGGCCTTTAAATCCCCACCAAGGATCGCCGGTTGCGTCTCGCGTAATGGTTAATGCGAGGTGAAAATTACTATGATTGGCTGCCATTGCTTCTAGTTCTTTTCGATAAATAATATCCCTTGGACTTCTGGCACTATGAACAAAAGTAATATCTCGTTTAGCGACGGTATCTAAGGCCCAACGAGACATAGACATCATCGGTGTAATGCCACTTCCAGCCGAAATAAATAACAATTTAGTGGTATTATTATCCACACAAGTAAACTTACCCGATGGACCGGTTAAAGTGATTTCATCCCCTACCTTAAGATGGTCATGCAACCAGTTAGAAACTAACCCAGGTGGTGCATCGGGAATATCCACCGGCGCAGGAACTCTTTTGACTGTAATTTCTAAAGTATGGGGACGAGAAGGGGTAGAAGAAATGGAATAAGCTCTTTTAATTGGTTTACCATTAATATTAAGATTGAGGGTGACAAATTGACCCGGTTTATAATTAAATAAGGTGGGAGACGTGCCGATAAAACGAAAAGTTTTAACGTCGGCAGTATCTTCAATAATATTGAGACAGCGAACGGTTATTTTACCTTTATTCCACCAGTTTACACCTTCTAAGGTTGGGGGTTGAGCTTGAATATTTGTAGTCGGGTTTTCGACAGGTTTAGGGGTGGTTTTCGTTTCTTTTTTTGCTGTAGGTAGAGGGGGAGAAATAGCAGCCCCATTAGAGGGATTTTCAGAGGGAGAAACGGGTTCAGATTGATAGTTGTTTAGGGTAGTTTTGGGGTCAATGGTAATATGATTTGATTTTGCTGGTGGTTCTGTCTTTTTATCCGCAGAACGACGATTTCTTCTGGTTAAGGCTTTAATATTTTGCAAACTTCTTTTATTAGATGAACTACCATTTTTGTTTTTTTTGTTTTTTCTAAATTTAGATTTTTTTTTAATAGGTAATCCATCTACAATCAGAACAAATTCACCGATGCGAATAATGTCATCGGTTTCTAGAACATAGGATTTCTTATTATTAACCGCTTCATCGTTATATTGAGTAATTCCTTTTTCCGTTAAATCTTGAAAGTAATATTTACCTTTATCGGTGAAAAATTTACCATGCACTTCTTGGACTTTAACACTAGGAAGCATTAACCCACAACTGGGAGAATTACCAATTAAACAGCCATCATCTTTAAGGCGATGATCACTTAATTCTAGTTCCTGATGTTCTAGGGGATGTTGCGGATTAAATAACTTAATTTTTAGCATGGGATTGACTAAAATAAACAAGGAGGTAGAGACTGAATCCTTATGGTTCTAGAATGCCCAAAAAACTGCTAAAATTAACAAGGTCAGGATCTTTTTTAGGGCTGTTATGAAAGGTGTTATCTTCAATCGATATGGTTCTCCTGATGTTCTTGAGTATACAGATGTGACGAAACCTTCTCCGACGGCTAAACAATTACTGGTCAAAGTTGTCGCTAGTAGTGTTAATCCCCTCGATTGCAAAATTCGTCGCGGAATGTTAAAAGTTATCACAGGAAATAACTTTCCTTTATGCTTGGGTCACGACTTTTCTGGGGAAGTGGTGGAAATTGGGGAAGAAATAGCCAATTTTCAGCTAGGTGATCAAGTATACGGCTTTTTTAACCCTGGTTCGGGTAAAGCTTATGGAGAATACATGGTGATAACGCCTCAGTGTCTTAGTCCTAAACCCGAAAATTTGACCCACTCCCAAGCGGCGGCGGTTCCTTTAGCTGCTTCTACGGCTTTACAAGGCTTACGAAACAAAGCAAAGGTCAAAAAAGGTCAAACTGTCCTCATTAACGGTGCATCGGGTGGTGTGGGGACGTTTGCAGTGCAAATTGCGAAAGCATACCAGGCAGAAGTGACCGGGGTTTGTAGTGGTAAAAATATCCCTTTGGTTAAAGAATTGGGGGCCGATTATACCATCGATTATAGTCAAGAAAACTTTACTGAAAATGGAAGGCAATATGACATTATTTTCGACGTTGTCTGTAATTCTTCTTTTAGAAAATGTCAGAAAAGTTTGACACCTCAAGGGGTTTATCTAACATTGGCACCTGGCTTTTCCTCAATAGTTGATGGGTTTTTATCCTTTTTTTCTGGTAAACAATCAAAATTATTATTAGTCGAACCTCAAGTTAAAGATTTAGCTGAATTAAAAGATTTATTGGAACAAGGAAAAGTTAAACCTATTATTGATAAGACGTATCAACTATCAGAAATTATGGCGGCCCATACTTATAGTGAAACCGACCGAGTTGTGGGTAAAATTATTGTAGAAGTATAAAAAATTGAGATAAAATTATGCTTTTTCGTCAATTGTTCGATGAACAATCATCCACTTATACCTATTTAATCGGCGATCGCACCCTCAAAGAAGCGTTACTGCTAGACCCGGTCTTAGAACAAGTTAACCGCGATCGCCAGCTTCTCGATGAGTTAGGATTAACGTTAAAATATTGCTTAGAAACCCATATCCACGCGGATCACATCACAGGAACGGCAAAATTACGAAAAATGACGGGATGTTTAGGGATTGTCCCCGAAAATGCTCAGATTGCTTGTGCAGATCGTTTTATTAAGGATGGGGAAATTTTACAGTTAGGAAACGTTATCATAGAAGCGATCGCTACTCCTGGTCACACAGACAGTCATTGTGCTTATTTTGTGAACCACAAGTGTCTTTTGACAGGGGATGCTTTATTTATTCGAGGGTGTGGACGGACGGATTTTCAAAGTGGGGATGCGGGGACTTTATATGATTCGGTAACGCAACGGTTGTTTAGTTTACCGGATGAAACGTTGGTGTATCCTGGCCATGATTATTGGGGTCATACGGTGTCTACCATTGGGGAGGAAAAACAATATAATCCTCGCTTTGTTGGACGTACTCGCAACCAGTTTATTACTTTTATGAATAATCTTAATTTACCCCATCCTCAAAAGATGATGGAAGCGGTTCCAGCAAATGAAAAATGTGGCAATGTTTAATGATTTAATCAGAAAAAAATGCGTAAAAAACTTTCTAAATTAATTTTAGTGTTGGGGTTGATCTGTTTATTATTTGTACAACCTGCTTATGCTGTTGTCAGAGAAAGCAAAATTCCCCCTAATATTTTACTCTATAAATCCATACAAACTTGGCGAGATCAAGATAAAAATCCTTGGCAATTGATTTTTTTCAAAGAGATAAAAGGAGACAATCAACCGACCATTAATTTGCGTTTAGTGGGGTTTCCTGATTTATTTGAGTTTGAACACCCCCAACCATTAACCCTTAATATTCGAGACGATTTAACCCTGAAAGTTCCTGACGTATTTGCTAGTGATGAAGCGGCCTTTTCCCCTAATATGGGACAGTATAATTTTAAGGGTATTATCGATAAGTTGGAAACTAACAATTTTTGGGTACTAGAATTACCTTTAAAAGACGATGATATTAGTATGATTAAAGTTCCTTATTTTATTTTGGAGGAATGGAAAAAAGTTATCGATAAAACTTGATTTCGCGATAATTTAAAGGGGTTAAAAATCATTTAACCCCAAACTCTCGTTAACTATTATCCTCAACGGATAGTTCTTCTATATTCCAAAAAGCACGACCCAAAGCAGAATATTCAATCCCATCAAAACGATTTCTAACTGCACCTAATGAGTAAGGATTAACTAAGTAGATAAAAGGCAAATATTCTGATACTAATGCTTGTGCTTCGTTATAGATTTCTTTGCGTTTCTCCATGTCTAGTTCTTGAGATCCAGCGATATACAATTGTTCGATTTTTTTCTCCCAGTCTGTCACGACTCGTCCGGTAATGGGTGTTGTTCCAGGTTGGGGTTGTTGGTTAAACATATGCAAGTTACCGTCGGTGTACCAAATATTAGGAGAATGGGGTTCGTTTCTTCCGGTAAATCCAATAATATGCGCCTCCCAATCTAAGGAATTACTAAGTTTATCGACCAAAACATTGAACGCTAAGGGACTAAAATTAACCTGCATTCCTAGTTTTCCTAAATCTTCTTTGATTTGCGCTCCCATTGCTTCCCTGATTTTATTTCCTGCATTGGTAATTAGATTAAATTCAACTTCATTTCCTTTACTATCTAGTAAATTACCATCTGAATTGTAGGTAAACCCTTCTTGTAACAATAATTCTTTTGATTTTTCGGGATTATAATCATATCCTTCTACTGCTTTATTATAGTAAGGAGCTTGCACTGAAATTTGTGTATTTTGAGGACTGCCTAACCCTCGATAAATATTATTAATAATGCGAGGGCGATCAATTCCGTAGGCAACGGCTTTCCGAAAATTAACATTGTTAAACCACTCAGATTTAACAGGATCAACTAATAGTTTGCTATCTCTTTTACCCCTATTTTGATTAAAAGAAATAAATACAGTTCCATAAGCAGCACCCCCATTATAAATGGTAAAATTGCCTCGATCTTCTTCATTTTTCAACAAAGAAAAATATTCAGGATTGACACTAATAAAGTCTAAACTGCCTGAACGAAATTGTAATAAGGACGTATCCTCTGATTCTACAATAGCCCAGACAACATTTTCAATGTTTGGTAACTGATTTCCTTGTTGATCTTTTTTCCAATAGTAAGGATTTTTTTCAAAGACAACCCGTTGACTGGTAACATATTCCTTGAGTTTATAAGCACCATTAACAATAAGGTCTTCGGGTGGGGTATCGGTTCCCCATGTGGATAAAAATATAGGATTCCCTTTACCGTCGGTTTCTTGGACGGTTTTGCGTAAAATATGAGCGGGTAAAATGGAAAGACTCGCACTATCTAAAAAAGGCGCAAAAGGTTCGGTAATTTTGAATTCTATGCGTCGATCATCTAACTTTCTGATAGTGGGAAAATCTCGCTTACGGCCGACTCGCAAAGCATCCCGAGAATTGCTAGGAATTTTCTCATTCAAATATAAATCATTGTAAGAAAAAACCACATCATCCGCCGTTAAAGGTTGACCATCCGACCATTTTAACCCTTCTCTTAAGGTAAAAACAATGGTTAACTTATCATCAGAAATGTCCCAAGATTCTGCCAAAGCTGGCTCTTTTTCTGCCGTAAAAGGATTTTCTGTAATTAACCCTTCATAGGTTAAACCAAAAATATTGGGTGACTCTTGAGATAACACCGCATTAAAGGTTTTGGGATCGCTTATAACCGATAAAACCACTTGATTTTCATTACCCGTAGAAGCACAAGCGTTTACAGTCAAAATAGAAAATCCTACTAAAACTAGGATTAGAATTTGTCGATAAATTGTTTTGATTTTGTTTAAGTATTTCATACCTTAAAAGTAATTTTATAGATTAGTATTGATTCCCGTAGGGACTTAAACGAAATAACAACCCAGTTTTGTAAGGTGGGCAAACTTTTCCATTTTACAGGTAGTTTAGATACATCTCTGATTTGCCCACCCTACCGTCTAACATAAAGTTTACCTCTATTAATAACGAATACGAGGGTCAATGTAGGCATTTATTAAATCAATTAAAATACTGACGACTACCACAATAGCCCCAAAAAAGACCATAATTCCTTGTACGGTGGGATAATCCCTCACTGCGATCGCCTCGTATAACCGGTTCCCTAACCCTGGCCAGGAAAAGGTGACTTCTGTTAATACTGCACCCCCCAATAGGGCAGCAAACGTCAATCCTAAGACGGTGATAACGGGGATGAGAGCGTTTTTAAAAGCATGGGCCAGCAAAATTCGCCTTTCGGGGATACCTCGCGCCCTAGCTGCTTCTACATAGTCCGCTTGCAACGTTTGTCTCAAGTTTACCCTGACCATGCGCTCAAAAATACCGCTTAACAATAAACCCAAGGTAAAACAAGGTAACATTAAGTAATAAACGGCAGTGAAAAATTGCCCCAAATTAGCACTAAATAAGCTATCAAGGGTGTAAATACCGGTCAGTCCACTGGGAGGGGTTTGATTGAGGGGAAAACGGGTTCCTAGGGGAAACCAGCGCAACTGCACCGCAAAAATTAATTGAAACAACATCCCCACCCAAAAAATAGGCAGAGAATAAGTAATAATACCAAATAGTCGCCCACTCACATCGATGGCACTATTGGGACGAGAGGCGGATAAAATACCGATAGTCACCCCAATAGCGATGGCCACAACCATGCTATAAAAGGTAAGTTCAGCTGTCGCGGGAAAATGCTGACGAATAATTTCCCAAACGGATTGACCTTGACTGGTGATGGAAGTTCCCAGGTTAAAACGGAGAAGTTGCCCCAAATAAGCCAAATATTGCAACAATAAAGGTTTATTCAGCCCTAAACTTTCCCTTAAGGCTTCTTTGGTTGCTTCTGGCGCACGATTCCCCAAAATAGCATCCGCCGGGTCCCCAGGGGTTGCCCGTAACAACAAGAAAACCAAGGTAACAATGGTCCACACCATCAACGGTGCCAAGAGAAGACGGGCAGCTATATAATACTGTATCGCTTTAGAACGGGACATTATGAGCAATGATGTAAGAGTTACATTATTATTAACTGTAAAGGAGACAATTGGTCAACCTTTGATTTTTCGTTAATCATTATCCGTCTCACCCTCACCATTATTATCGAATTCTTGATTAAATAAATTCTCTCCTATTTTTAATTCTTGTTTCGAGAATTTCAGCTTTTTCCAAAGTTCTCTGATTTTACGATAAGCTTGTTCGGGTTTAATTTTTCCAGAGGTTTCTAAGTTGCAAATATAGCTAACTTCTTGAGCAAACTCTTGTAAGTTAGCATTGAACAGTACATTTTCTGGTTTAACTTCCCCACGATAGGGATAATGGGGATAGAAAAAGTCATCTTTATCTTGATTAGATGCCATAGTGGCTATTGCCTCAAAGATAGTTCATACGGGTTTAAGTTTCACTATATCTGAAATAGTCTGGTAATACTGCAAATATTGATCAACTACGATAACAAGGTAATCTAGAATACAAGCTGCATAGGATAACAAAAACCCCTGGCTATTATACCAGGGGGGGAAAGTAGGAGAAATCCGATGCAATGGAAACTTTTTTAATAATTTAAGCGAGTAAACCTAGCTTTTTACCGTTATCTCTCGCGGTTCTGATCATGTTTTGTCTGGCGGTTCTATCAATACCAACATTCTCGCAAAAGTTAGTAATCACTTGGGAATGTAATTTAATCGCTTCACCTCTTAGCTTATTAAATTTTACTTTACCGATCTGATTACGTAATAAAACAACAATAGGTGCAAACATCATTAACCTCCTTACTGATTAAGTCGTAAAAATAAAAGTTTTGTTCTAGAAAAATTAGCTAACGAGAGTAACCACAACCCCTAAACCGGCAATGAGCAACACGGCGAAAATACCTTGCACCCAGTAACTCCGTTGCTGCTGTTGTGTCGGATGAGCAGCGTAGTACATATCGGGTTCATTGGCGAAGTTATTAAGAATGCCGTTTTCGTCGCTGGTGGTAAACATGGTGTGTTCCTCGTTTGTCCTTATGTAAATAAATGTAACAGAGTTTGTAAAGCTTTGTAAAGCAATATTGACAAAACATTTCTAATGATATCTATAAGCAAAAGTTATGACCGAAACTAAATAATACGAATATACTGCTTAGGACGGATGAGGGATGATGATCTGAAAAAAGGAAATAATTGTTTTAGTTATTTCTCCAAACATCCAGTCAGATGTTCAAAGACAACGACGGGGTGAAATCTGCTTGCTATCTATATTTTCGGTGTATGGGAAAGATGAGGAGTAAGAAGATAAAGTTTAAGCTGTGTAAATTTTTTAAAGAATATTGCCAAGAAAAAGGAAATAATTTGTGCAGTTTACTAACAAAATATAATCAGGAACTTATTGACATTTTATAGAAGTATTTTCAGAATAGGATCAAGAGCAATGTTATGTTAACCAATGCTCGAAAAAAAATTCAACAGATAAAGATTATGAACGAGAATCTTGGGAAGCATTTAGGTGAATTAGAGATTGCTGATTTAATCGAAGAATCAGTGGCTAATGCTGCTCAAAGAAGACAACAATTTGCAGAAAATTCTTTAGTAGATATAACTGAAGGTGAAGCAAAAAATATCGAAGGGGGTCAAAAAGTTTACCCCTTAATTCCTTGTCCTCCTCAGGCTCTTCCTTACAATCCTAATTGTCCTTTCATTATTGGAATTATTCTTGTTGAGCCTATAACTTTGTAAATCATTTAACTATTATGAGGAGGTCATAGAATGGACAAAAGTAACAATCAAAAAACAACCCTTTGTCCCAGTTCTAATCGACCGGATTTACCGAATAGTATTGTTTTCGGTATTATCAATGGAACAGTGGACAAACCCCATGTTACTTATCTCAAAAAACCTCAACCTGTTACAGAAGAATTAATGGCACTGGCTGCCCCTGTCACCCCGGCAGAAGTGTTTAGAACAGCCACCACTTGCGCTACTAACAAATGTCTTCATTTTGACGGGAATAACTGTCGCTTAGCACAGCGAGTTGTAGACCAATTTCCTGTGGTTGAAGATAAGTTACCAGCTTGTTCTATCCGAAGAGACTGTCGCTGGTTTCAACAGGAGGGAAAAGCAGCCTGTATGCGTTGTCCTCAAGTTATTACTGATAATTACAACGCCTCGGAATTAGTTCGTCAAGTATCAATGCCTACCGCTATTGGAGAATAGAATTATGTCGCTTGAAAACGTCAAAGCTTTTTATCAAAGATTAGCCCGAGATGAGCAATTTCGCTCTGACCTATCAGAAGTAAAAAGTAAAGAAGAATGTAGCCAATTAGTACAACAAGCTGGCTATGATTTTACTCAAGAAGAGTTTGATAATTACACTTCTGAACTGTTAGAATCCAGTTTCAATAAAGGTGAATTAAGTGACCTTAATGAAAAGGAACTGGAGGCAGTTTTTGGAGGAATTAGTGGTGCAATAGTCTCGCCTCCCATTCAAGCCCTGTATGGTGTAATTTGGCCATGGCCACCTAAAGATTGGGGTCCTCAACCCCTTTATGGTGTCATTCAAGACCCAGAAATTCTTTGATAAGTCATAATTTCAACAATAACTAAGGAGTCGTTAAATGTCTCTAGAAAGTGTCAAAGCTTTTTACCAAAGATTAGCCCAAGATCAAGAATTTCGTACTCAACTTGAAGGGTTAGAAACTTCAGAAGAATCCAGTCAACTATTACAGCAAGCTGGCTATAATTTTACTCAAGAAGAGTTTGAAAACTACACGGCTGAATTACTCGAATCTAATTTAGATGAGGGAGACTTAAAAGACCTCAACGAAAAAGAATTAGAAGCAGTCTTTGGTGGAATGTCCCCATTTCCTCCTATTCAAGCTCTTTATGGAGTTATCATTATCGAACCTTCTTTTCCTGGCCCCATTCCTTTTCCTGGACCATTCCCTTTTCCTGGACAAAGCAAGGCTAATCCCCCTAATTAAACCTATAATTTAAGGGGTTTTGATTGAATTTTAGCTATTAAAACTATACTCTTAATAGCTAAAATTCAACCAAAAATTATGTCGCCGACATCTGTTAATTTAACCAAAAATAATAGCAATTATGTCTGTTGAAAATGTCAAAGCCTTTTATCAAAGATTAGCCCAAGATGAGCAGTTTCGCTCT
>JASJBX010000158.1 GCA_030066295.1 Crocosphaera sp. | reverse complement strand
TCCTTTTGTTGAACCATCTTCGTAATAGTAAAGAGGAAAATATAAATTTACTTGTTTAATTTATTGAGGAATATATTTAAAATAAAATTTATTGTTTGGCATTTCAATATATTCCCAATCCCATCGTCTTTTAAATGCACTATCTAAATAGTAAATTGACTCATCTGATGTATTAATGGTAGCAATAATCGATAAGTTACTAGGAATTTTTATTTTAGGGTTATTGGGGTCTTTTAATAAATTTAATACCCTCGTTGCTCTAGCAGGAACAAACATCTTACCTTCGTAAAATCTATCATAAAATTTATCATAAGGAATATCATTCACTTGTAGCTTCCCTTTATTATTAATATCTGCTTCATATCCCATTGCATTCCATAAACCAATCAACTCCATTTCAGAGATATCAACTTGATAAGTTGACCAATGATCATCTTCCCTATCTAATAATTGAAATACTGTTCCAAAAATAGCCGGTGCATTCCCTCTATTTAACTCATCAATGACTAATAGATAATGCTCATCATTTCCTTCAATTAAACCACGATAGGCCATTCCTAACGCACGTAAAAAATGACCAGGATAATATTTATAGATAACATTATTCCCTTGAGTTAACGGAAGTAACTTACCCATAAAATCAGCATAGGTGTATTCAGGATGAAATACTGTTTTTACTGTATTTTTTAGGATCTTACTATTCTCATCAAACTCAATATTTAATTCTTCTTGAGCTATCTGTCTAATTTTATAACTTTTTCCTGTTCCGGGACTTCCAAAAAGTATCTTTTGTAAGGGGTTTACACTCATGTAGCATCAATGGATAATAGGGATAATCAATATTATAAACAAATATCTAATTATTGCAACATGAACATAGTTGAGGTGTTTGAGTTAAGGGTATTCAGTCCCTAAAATATTATTACTTTGTAGGGTGGGCAATTATTTAAAAGTTTACCCTAACTTTAAAAAAGTTGCTGATTTGCCCACCCTACAATTTGTGTTATGTTATAATTTTTTGTGTTAGTATAAGTCGAGCGACAATGAACCCTAAAACTGCAATAAAAAGAATAATTCCAGTCTCTACATTTCTAAATAAATAGATTAATCCATAAAAACAACATAGGGTTATCATTAATCTGAGGATAAAACTACCAATCATTAAACGGTAAGGATGACTGCTATCAGGAAGCTTTTTCAACGTTAACCAAAGTCCCCCAAAATACCCTAAACCAATGATAAAACCTAAAATAAATATAAAAATAATTGTCCCTAAAGATGAGGACAAACCCATAGATAATAGCACGTCATCAATAGAAGTCATGAAATACACCAATATTAACTAAAGGGAGACAACCCCTGATTCTTTGATGGCATTATATGCTAAACTTTAAGTAAAAGACTGTACAAAACTTGTTTTTCTGTTTGCGACGACAATAACTTTGTACAGGCACTATTCAAGCACAATACCTGACTAATCCTCATAATATCATAAACAGAGCGACAAAACTCAAATTAACCCATCAATTTTATCTAAACTCTAGCAAAGAGACGAATTATAGAGAGGAAAAGTACAACTGATGACTTTAACACCTGATGGAATTAAAATTTTGCAATGGGGTATAGTTTCTATTAATGCGACTCTGCTTTTTACCTGGTTAATCATGATTTTATTGGTAATTTTTTCCTGGTTAATTACTCGTAATCTTTCCGCTTCTCACCGTTTATCACGACAACAGAATATTTTAGAAGTTGTTGTCCTTGGAATTAATAAACAAATTGAAGAAATTAGTCAACAAAAACCAGAACCCTATTTACCCTTTGTGGGAACGTTATTTATTTTTATTGCTGTTTCTAACCTACTGACAATCATCCCCGGTTATCAACCCCCAACCGGTTCTTTATCAACCACAGCAGCCTTAGCAATTTGTGTATTTTTTGCCATTCCCTTCTATGGAATTTCTCGGCAAGGATTTTTTAATTACTTTAAAAAGTATTATCTTGCACCAACACCGATGATGTTACCCTTTAATATTATTGGACGATTTTCTAATACTTTATCCTTGGCGGTTCGTTTATTTGGTAATGTCATGAGTGGTACAATGATCGCAGGAATCTTGTTATCTGTCGCCCCTTTATTTTTCCCCATCATTATGCAAGCGATGGGGTTGTTAACGGGATTGATTCAAGCGTATATTTTTGCTATCTTAGCAATGGTCTTTATTGCAGCAGCAACCCAACAAGAAGAAACAACAGGAGAAGAAAAAAATGGATAATATTGGCATAATTGGAGCAGCTTCTATTGTGGTATCAGGACTGACCATTGCTATTGGTTCCATTGGACCGGCATTAGGGGAAGGAAGAGCGGTGGCACAAGCGTTATCAGCCCTAGCACAACAACCGGATGAAGCTAACACCATTATTCGTACTTTATTCGTGGGTATGGCCTTAGTTGAATCAACAGCAATTTACTGTTTTGTTATTACTTTAATTCTCATTTTTGCCAACCCGTTTTGGAATTATGTTATCAGTAATCAATGAAGTTAATGGGATGGAAAAATGAAAGAAAAAATCTCTGAATTTGAAGAACTTTATCAAGCGTATGGGTTAGCAAAGCAAAATACTCAGATTGTATTATCTCAGGAAGAAAAACACACCGTCAGACATTTAGCTTGGTCAGACTAAGGAGAGATAGGTATGACTAAAACTGTTAGTAAAATTCTGCGTTTTCTGGCTATCTTTTCCCTCGTTATCTTGGTTATTGTCGCCATCAACCACTACGGAATTAACCAACTGAGAACACGGGTAGAAGCATTCGGTCCGTGGGTTCCTGTGGGCATTTTTTTCCTACGTTTTACCAGCGTTGTTATTCCAGCGTTACCAGGGACAGCCTACTCTGTTTTATCAGGGGGACTTTTGGGTTTTACTCAAGGACTTTTGGTCATTTGTTTGGCTGACTTAATCTCTTGTTCTTTGAGTTTTTCCCTCTCAAAACGTTATGGTCGTAACTTAGTCCAGCGAATCGTTGGTCAAAAATTTATTAATAAAATTGATAGCTTAAGTCAACGTCATTTAGAGCATAACTTTTTCTTACTCACAGGCTTTTTAATGACTGGTTTTTTTGATTTTGTTTGTTACGGGGTGGGACTAACAAAAGCCTCTTGGCATAAATTTTTCCCTGCCTTAGTGATCAGTATTGCTATTTCTAACCCTCCGATTGTTGCTTTGGGGGCTGGATTATTAGAAGGAGGTAAACTCTTATTAGGACTGGCGTTAATTGGTGTTTTTGTCTTAGCTATTATTACTGGTTTAGTGCAGCGTAATTCATCAACTATGAAACAATAATGTGAGGAAAATTATGTTAATCGATCCCTTTACTACTTTTGCTCAAATTCTTAACTTTCTGATTCTTGTCTTTTTGCTCAAAAAGTTTCTCTATAAACCCATTACAAATGCCATGGAACAACGAGAAAAAAATATTATGAGTCGTTTAGAAGAAGCCGAAGAAACAAGAGAAACAGCACAACAAGAAGCAGATTATTATCGCCAAAAGCAACAAGAATGGGAAGAAAATAAACAAGCAAGAATGGAACAGATAAAACAAGACTGTGAACAAGAAAAACAGAAATTGATTAAAGAAGCAAAAATAGAAATTGAGATGCTTCGTCAACAATGGTATGAACAGTTACAACGAGAAAAACATAACTTTTTAGATACCTTAAAACAAAAAGCCAATCAACAAATCATGAACCTGTCAAGACAAGCCTTAAAAAATTTGGCTGATGCTGATCTTGAACAACAAATAATCAATAAATTTATTCAAGGGTTACCCCAACTTGCCCATCATCAAGTCATGAAAGATAGTAACTTACAAAATGAAAAACACGACTCCTTTACCATTCGTTCAACCTTCAATATTTCCCAACAACAAAAACAACAATTAACCCAAGCCCTTCAACAACAATTTAGCCAAGACATTCACATCAATTTTGAAAGTAACGATGACTCTATTTGTGGCATCGAACTGTTAAACCATGGCTATAAGATTCCCTGGAACTTAGACTACTATCTAGACGAACTAGAAAGCAAACTGTCTCAATCATTAGAAGGAGGAAATAATGTCACCCGATAACCCCTCACTCCAAGGCATATTAGACCATTTTTTTGATGTTTCTGAGCAAGTTTTAAACGATCATCAGCATCAATTAACCCCTCAAGAAATTGGAACCATTACTTATTTAGGTAGTGGGATCGCCCGCGTCACCGGACTCCCCAAAGTCAGATCAGAAGAAGTGGTTAGTTTGGGGTCCAATAATCTAGGCATGGTGTTCAACCTTGACCCCCAAGAAGTAGGGGTTATTCTCCTAGATGCTGATGAAAGCTTAACCGCCGGCTGCGAAGTGTATCCCACCGGACGGGTAATGGATGTTCCCGTTGGTGAGGAGTTATTAGGACGGGTAGTGGATGGGATGGGACGACCGTTAGATAACCAAGGGGCGATCGCAACGACCAACCGTTTCCCCATCGAACGAGAGGCCCCAGCTATTATGGACCGGGCCCCGGTCACCGTTCCCTTGCAAACCGGAATTAAAGTGATCGACGCATTGATCCCCATTGGTAGAGGACAACGAGAACTCATTTTAGGCGATCGCCAAACTGGAAAAACCGCGATCGCCCTCGACACCATTTTGAACCAAAAAGAAACTGGAGTGATCTCCATTTACTGCGCCATTGGACAACGAAGTTCGGCGGTGGCTAAACTAATCGATGAATTACGCACCTATGGGGTCATGGATAACTGTATTGTGGTGGTGGCCCCAGGAGAAAGTCCCCCAGGGTTGCAATACATCACCCCTTACGCGGCCACATCCATGGGGGAATATTTCATGCAGCAAGGACGCGATGTTGTCATTATCTACGACGATCTCATCCAACACGCCCGCGCTTATCGAGAATTATCCCTATTATTGCGTCGTCCCCCTGGCCGAGAAGCCTTTCCTGGGGATATTTTTTACATCCATTCCCGTTTGTTGGAACGGTCTACCCGTCTGCGGCCCGACTTAGGAGGGGGGTCTTTAACCGCGTTACCCATCGTGGAAACAGAAGCGCAAAACATCTCTGCATACATCCCCACCAACTTAGTCTCCATCACCGATGGACAAATTTATCTCACCCCGGATCTCTTCCAAAAAGGCATTTTACCCGCAGTAGATGTGGGTCGTTCCGTGTCCCGTGTGGGGGGAAAAACCCAGCTTAAAGCCTATCGTTCCGTTGCCGGTGACTTAAGACTCTCTTACTCCCAGTTTGAGGAGTTAGAAAGCTTTTCTCGCTTTGCCACCCGCTTAGATGCAGCTACCCGCCAAACTTTGGAACGGGGCCGTCGAGTTAGGGAAGTTCTGAAACAACCCCAGTATGAACCGATTCCTGTGGCTGAACAAATAGCGGTTTTATTAGCAGTCAGTCAAGGGGTTTTCGATGAGTTACCCATCGAAAAAATGGGAGAAGTACAACTGAGAATCAGACAAAAAGTGGCAGAAAAATTACCGAAACTCTGTCAAAAAATTGCACAAGGAGAAGGATTGAGTGAAAGCGATCGTAATAGTTTATTAAAAATTACAAAACTTCACTAAAATGGTTAGTATAACTGTCAATAAAATCATCAACTTCTGTAATAATACTTAACTTAATAAATGTTTAATTTGTAGGAACAAGATCATTGTATGAGATAGCATTGGACTACTTATTTGAGAATCCATTAAAGAAGGAGAAAATAATAATGCCTGTTAACTCAGCACTCGTTTTTCATCTTGCTCAAGTTCCCATCAAGAGCGATTATACTGAACTTTCCCAGACTGAAACCATTACTATTGCCCAAGAGACCGATAATCAGAAGACTCAACCTACTCCAACGACTCAAACTACTCCAACGACTCAACCTACTCCAACTACTCCAACGACTCCAACGACTCCAACTACTCTAACGACTCCAACTATTCAAACGACTCAACCTACTCCAACTACTCAAACTACTCAACCTACTCAAGACACTATTTGGATTGGCTGGTTTATTCTAGCTTGGGTGTTTATAGCGGTTTTAGGGATGATTATAATATGGGGTGGTAAAAAGCAAATAAGTTCGTTCATAATTGGCAAATTACAACCTCATGCGGGGCAAAAAGGGGAAGGGTTTTCTATACCCATTCGGTTATCAAATGTACGAACCAAAGACTATTTTCGGACTGAAATACATGGGACAGTTTATGTTGAAATTGAGAATGTAAAAAAAGCGAGTTCATTGCGATCTAAGGAAGGAAAAATCACGCAAGAAAGTGTTGCTAATGTAATTAGAGATAGATTTGATGCTGCTATCAGACAAGCAGCAAGTGAAAATACATTAGGAGAACTTTATGGAGGAAAAATAGAACAATGGTCAAACGATGAGATTGAAATCGATTTAGAAGAAACCCTTGGATCTTTTAGTTTTTTAACGGAAGAATCTCAACAACGGATCGTAGATAGAATTGAAGCTGCTAATATAACCGAAAAACTAGATATAAGGCAAGCAGAGAATGACTTTAAAAATATGATTAAGCCTGAGCTACAAAGTATTATTGACGAATTAAAAATAGGATACCGTCAAGGAAATAATATGGTTGAGACAATTAAAAGTAAATTTATTGAAATAGTAACCCAAGAAGATGATGAAATGACCCTAGATTTTGCTCATCAACCTAATTCAGAAACAGATGATCCAAAAGGACGGCAAAAGTTGAGTTTAAAAGTTCAACAATATCTCAACCAGGGAATAAATAACTTAGGTTTAAAATTACATCCGAATGCTGTTGTTATTGCATCAATTGAAGAAAGTAACAATTATAATCCCAATAATTACTTAGATGCTCAAGTTCTAAAAAAAAGAACTGATACTATACAAGGAATAATGTTAGCAATTCGAGATAGAGAAATAAAAACACAAGAGGACATCAGAAAAAAAGAATTAAAAATGGAAAAAGAAATACGAGAAAAAGAATTAAATATTGAAACAGACATAGAATCGGAAGAATTAAAGTTTAAAAAAGCTCATCTTCAGAATAACCAACAACTAGAGAAGATAAAAATAGATCATGAAATAGAAATGGAATTGTACAATTTTGATCTAGAAGATAGAGTAGAACAAATAACAGAAAAACAAGAAATTACGACGATGAAAGAAATTGAGCAACATAAAGCACAAGAAGAAGAACACATTCAAAAAGCACAAAAAGACATTGAAATTGCAGCTATTCAGAAAGAAAGTCTTATTTTGGAAGAAAATTCAGTATTACAGATGCGACAAAAACAACTAGAACAAATGATAGAACGGATAGGTATATTAGCAGAAATAGGGAAGCTAAACTCAGAAAAAAAACGTGCAGAAAAGCTAGAAGAGATTACAACAAAGATTGAAATGGCACAAGTTGAGCGTGAAAATGAAAAAATGGCAAGTATTCACACTAAGAGAATACGGCATGAAACCCATATTATTAAAGAATTAGCTCAAGCAGAACAAGAACGCTATAAAGCCGTCCCACTGAGTGATTTTGATAGTTTAATTAAACTGATTCGTGAAGAATTATTAGCCAAAGGACAGAATGCACAATTAAAGACAATTAAAGAAATTGTTGAATCCCTTGCACCTCAACCAAATGCTTTAGGTAATTCAAATATTTACACCTTTTCGCATGGTGATGGAGAAGACATGAATAAATTAATGCGTTCTACCAGTGGAATGCACCTTATTAGTTCTCTTCTCAATAGTAAGAAAGGGCAAGAATGGCTCAATGGTCATTCCGAAGACACTGGAGGCTAACCATAACCTTAAACCTAAAACCAATCAGAATTATTCAGTAACAATTACTAACTTATTTTTCTAGAGAGAATAAAACAATGACAGAACGAAAAAAGACAATTCATTTAGGTTATTGGGTGAGTTTTTTATTCACCTTTGGATGTGGGTTAGCTTTAGTCGTAGGTTTTACTTACTTAATTAGTCGTAATAACCCTACTGCTGCTCCAACTTATCTATCTTTAACCTTAGCTGGGGCTTTAGGTGGTATTCTTTACTCCATTTCAATTGATGGTTCCTTAGAATTGCCTAAGTGGGGAGACAATGGTTATAGTGTGAACATGGGTTCTATTGGAGAAATCTTTTTAGGTATTGGTGGTGCTTTTATTGCCTATGTTGCCCTACCCGAACAGCTTAAATCCTCCATAACACAAGATACAACACAACTAGCACAGCAATTAGCCGACTCAGGGGTAACAGAAGCACAAATAAGCTCAATTCTCCAACAGGCCGCAGAACAAGTAGATAGTGCTACATCTAGTCTTACTGCTTTTGTGACAGGATTAGTCGGAGGATATGGGGGGAAAGCCATTCTCAATGCTGCTTTAGGAAGGGTTATCGGTCAGGTGAAAAATGTTAGTCTGGTTGAAGAAAATAGGAAAAAACTAGCCAGAGAAGTTGAACAACTGAGTGCAGAACAATCTGTTATTAAACAAGTCAACCAACAACTGCAAGATGGACTCCCTACCTCAGAGGTTTATGATTTAGTAGAAGACATTAAAAATGCGCCCCAAAACATTCAACAAGAAGCATTTACAAGAGCAAAAGAAATCCGTCGCTTGAGTTGGCGAACCAAAGCCTTTAAATCAGAAATCCCCAAAACTATTCCTATTTTTGAAGCCTTAGTGGAAAGTAATCCAGGTAACCACCAATATCACGCTCAACTGGGGTATGCCTATAAAGATTCCATTCCCCCCAGACTAGAAGAAGCCATTGCTCAAATTAATGAAGCGATCGCCTTACGAGGTAATCAAATCGTTGGCACTACCTGGAAATACGAACTCAACCGCGCTTTAGCCAGGATCATGCAAGAAGAACAACAAGTCAACACCAATGGCACTATGTCTCCTTGGCGCCAAGAAATCTGGGATGATATCGTTAAAGTCGATCGCAACTATGGCATCACCAAAATTTTAATCGAAAGCCAAGACGAAGCCGTTGACATTCCCCTGAAAGACTGGTTAGAAGTCAATCAAGACTGGGTTCAACAACAAAGTGGAGGCACTCGTTTACTAGAAAAAGCCTTTAACGTTGCTTTAGGTCCCACCCCTCTGATTGAACCTCGTATCCTAGGGGAAAACAGTGACAGAATGGTCATAGGGGGACTTCGCAAGACTCCTGAGATGCTTAAAGAAGATGCCAAGTCAAGTTCAGTGGGGACGAGGTTACTCAGAAGAAAGCGCAGTTCTAAATCCGATTTACTTCGCAAAAACACCAACTGGAAAACAGTTCCCCCTCGCACCAAAATCGAAGCCACTCAACTCACCTACCTCAAACGTTATACCCTTAGCGCATCAGACCTTCCAGACGACCAAAAAGTTGAAGTTCCTATGGGGGAACATTACTACGTTCGTAAATATGCACCCGCAGAGGATGGTCATTATCTACTCGAGTTAGATTATGGGTATGGAGTTTGGTATATTTGGCCCAGTCATTGGCACTTACCTTGGACAAATGAAAAGAGGCAACACTTCTCACCATCATCTCCATCATCACCATCATCCTCACCTATCCCTGTCCCACCTCAAAAAGATTTGTCCCTTTCCCTTCAAGGAAGTGTAGGAGTTAGTGGGAATAACTACTCTGAAGATGTTAAAAATGTTAAAAAACGTTTTAAAGAGTTAGGTTTTAATTGGTTTAATGACGGAAATCAAGCAGATCAAGGTCTGATTCAGGCGATTAAGCTGTTTCAATCCATTGTGAAAGGGAGAACAACCGTTCAAGGAGATGGGCGTATTGATGTTGGGGGATTAACCCATCAATGGTTACAAGCTGCTAATGCACCTCGCTGGGTTTTAATGCCCATTGAAGGGAAAGGCTTTGTTAACTACGAACGTAAAGACAATAGTGATGATCACGATTATGGCACCAATTGGCTTGCAGATACAATTACCGCAGCAGGAAAATACTACGAAGATAATTATCGTCGAGGCCGCTCAAATATTTCTCCTATCCCCATTAATGATGTGAGTCGTCCTCATGGTGGCTTTACTAAAGATCATGGAGGACATCAATGTGGAAATGCTTGTGATATATATTTACCACGCAAAGGAGGAGGACATGGTTTAAGCAATTGGACTCTGTCCCAATACGACCGAAATGCTGCCAGGGCCATTCTAAAGGCACTTCATGCACAACCACTGGTCAGAAAAAACAAAATTTACTTCAATGATACAACCTTGATTAAAGAAGGACTTTGTAAAAGTTTAGGTGGACATCACCATCACATTCATTTTGAAGTTGATGTACCCCGAAAAACTCAAATAACTCAAACACCACCAATAATTCAACCACCTATATCTATCGAGGAGACAAAACCAATGACACAACAAGGATTTAACTATGTCTATCCACCCATTAATTATGGAGGCCGCCAATTTATCGTAACTATTCCTGATGGTTATGAGCAGAAGGCACTGAGTTCACAAGACTATGCTAGAGCAGCAGATGAGTTTGGCTTAGAAGTGGCCGTTGTTCGAGCAGTTGTTGAAGTTGAAGCCGCAGGAAAAGGCTTTTTAACTAACGAACCAGCCCCCGCTAGACCGAAAATTTTATTTGAAGCGCATTGGTTCTATAAATTAACCCCTAAACCTGTCAGTAAAACCCGACCCGATCTTTCCAGTCCTAAATGGAATTCAAGCCTATATAAAGGAGGATCTCAAGAATGGAAACGACTGATGGATGCTATGGAATTTGATCCTATTCCAGCAATGCAATCGGCTTCTTGGGGTTTGGGGCAAGTTATGGGCTTCAATTATAAAGTGGCAGGCTGTTCTAGTGTTGAACAGATGGTAATTGAAGCCCATCAAGGAGAATATCAACAACTCAGACATATGTTGAATTTCTGCAAAAATAACAATCTAATTTCTGCTTTACAGCGTAAAAATTGGGCAGCTTTTGCAAAAGGTTACAACGGACCAGGATATCGTAAAAATAATTATGATGGTAAACTGGCTTCTAGTTACAGTCGTTGGCGTTCTAAAGTTGGATGATTACTGTTAACTATTTCTCACTTCTTTCCACAGTTTAATATATTGTTCTTCAGCTATTTTTGATAAGGGTTCTAAGAACTCACACTGCTCAAAAATAGCTGATTCAATCAACAACAAAGGATTATTAATAATCTCAGGGGAAAGGTCTTTTTTATCTACAGTATTGATCATAGGAGACGCAGCATCAGCAAACAAAGACATCAGTTTCGCTGCTTGCGGTTGCCAACAAAAATCAAGCCATTGTTGAGCCGTTTGGGATAACTCTGTTGAGCCTTCTTTTCCCTTTGGTTTTACCCAAACATCCGACCAAATAGCCGTACCAGAAGCGGGAACCACCGCCTTAATATTACGGTTTTTTCTTACCAACGGAATGATCTCATTCGACCATCCCACACTCACCCAAACATCCCCAACCACTAACGGTTGTAAATAGTGTTCATCGCTGTAATATTTCACCTGTTGATTGAGGTTGAAAAGTTCCCTTTGTAACCGAGGAACTTGGTCCAAATTTTGAGTATTGTAGGATTGTCCTAACTTTTTTAAGGTCAATCCCATCACTTCCCTATACTGATCCACCATGGAAATGCGATCGCTTAATCGTTCATCCCATAAGTCAGACCAGTCTCGAGGTTGCCAGTCTAATTGATCGGAGCGATAAGCCATCAAAGTTGTTCCCCAACGATACGGCGCAGCCCAAATTAAGCCATTTTCTTGTAAATTTCCTTCTTTATCCCGTCTGACCAACCGTTGCCAACGCTCAGGTAAGCTATCCCAAGCTTGAACCTGATCTATACTGATAGGCTCGATTAACTCTTTCTTGATCGCATCGGTTAACCACCCATCCCCCAAGGTAATAAAATCGCTCAGAGAAGGAGGGGGCGGATTAATCACAGGAATTTTCGGTAAATCTGCCAATAATCCCTTATTTTCCCCATCTTTACCCTGCCAAGTCTCCAATAGCTCAAACAGTTCCTTTAACTGCCCTTGGGGTTTAAAATCCAGAGACGAAGCTGAGGGCAGTTGTTGACGAAACGCCTTGAGTAATTGAGGCGGAATCGAACCCTGCAACAATAACACCCGTAAATCAGCCTGAGAACCCCCACAGCTTGATAAGAGATGGCCTAATGCTAAAATTCCTGTGGTGGTGATAAAAGAACGACGACTAAGCATAAATTGACTGTATTTCGGGTTACGGACAAACTTACTTAAATATCTGAGGTCTTATTTACCTAGTGTTCAATCAAACTCTTGTACTGTCTTTTAACAGTGGTTTTGTAGACCCACACTTATCCCACAATACCCTGACTATCTACCATAATAACACAAAAAAGTAGTATGGTCTACACCCCCGATTGTCTCGTTGCTTAATAAGAATTATTAGCAATAATTCTGTGGTAGTATGGAACCGTTTGCAAGACGTTTTGTAGTCTATGATACTGTTTTTTGCCAATCAAGCCAAAAATCATCTTATTACAAATACAAATATAATACAATTAATCGTCTTAGAAAAACCTATCTAACTGTTAACTTGCGTCTCAAATGCATTGACATACTCCACTCCCTGAAGTGAGTGGATTCTCCCGGACTTGCGTATAGGGATTACTGGCTCATCCAGACCGCTTAACCATCTCTGCTCT
>JASJBX010000157.1 GCA_030066295.1 Crocosphaera sp. | reverse complement strand
CAAGGGAGCGGGGAGAGTTTTTTGAGTTAAATACAAGCAAATAACCATGTTTTAGGGATTTATTGTGTCTTTAAAAGTTTTAATCTCAATAATCATAACTTTTAAATCAATTTAGTTCTATTTTTATCTCCCCTGCTCCGGTCTCCCCGCTCCCCCGCAATCCCAACTAGGATCTTTGTGATCTACTGAATCTTATTATGCCCAGAAAACTGTTCAACCTAATCCTAATTCCCGTTTTAGTAGATTAATAGACTTTTCCCCAATATAATATTCAGAGCAAAACACATCTGGCGGACGAATAATATCATCTCTCACAGTAAGTATGGCTTCTTTAACCAAGTCATAACTGGCCGGATCACTCATGATAGTTTGTGCCGATCGCGCCAAGGTTAATAGTTGACGGCGATCGCCTACCTGGGCAGTAATTAATAATAAATCATCTCCCCGTAAACTGTGGATGAGAATTTCTGCCACCCGAATAATTCCCGGACTCAAACTAACAATGCCTAAACGAGTATCTTTAGGTAATTCCTTAATGATGGCTAATTCTTTGCCATAGTCGTAGATATCGATGGGTAAAACACGGGTGGCGTAGGGAGAAGCAAGGGTCTCCGCTTCGGGAAGAAAATAACGACTGGTGACCACAGTGGCCGATTTTTTTTGGGACAAGACTTGGTCTAAGTCTTCTATGGCCACTAATTCTACAGGAATGGCCAAAGCCTTTTCCAACTCCTGTAAAATCAGTTCTCCAGCCCCCATGTCCCGACTGGGAACCGTGACAAGCACTTGTGCGCTACAGCGTAACCGCCAATCGATCACGGCTAAAAATAACTCTTTCGCTTGGGAGAAGGTTAACCCTTGTCTGAGGAGTTCATCGACGCTTTTATAAACCAGTTGACTTTCTTGGGGATATTGGGTGAATAAAGGAGATTTCGGAAAGGAGATCTCGTCGTTATTTTGTGCCTTAACGTAGATTCCTGAACCCGCAATGGACTCCACTAAGCCAGCTTCTTCAAGTTGTTGATACACTTTACTGATGGTGTTGCGATGCAGTCCCGTCATGGTTGCTAGTTGACGGGTACTAGGGAGACGATGGCCAGGAGGATATTGACGAGAGGCTATGGCAAAACGAATCTGATCGAACAGTTGTTTCGAGGCGGGAATATCACTATCGGATTGTATTTTAAACTGAAGCATAGCCACTGAACCGAACAAACCCTATCAAACCGATGGACGTTATTGTCGGGTGAATCGTTCCTGACAATGAACGAGAAAGCCAATTAATTTAACCAAAAAATAGGAGTTTAAGATAAAATTATAATTAACTACTCAAGATTAAATTTGTTTAAAAAATCATTAGGAGTCATGATTTTAATATTTCTAAAAGGGTTTAAGAGTAATAAATATTTATTCTGAGTATAAATAAACTGGATAAAGTGCGTTTTTTTCCTATTCTTTTTTTACTGAATTCTCGCACTCAGCTTTATATTTATCAACTTTTTCATTCATTTGTTTTTTTATCCCGTCAGGCATCCCCCAATAAAAATACTTAGTAATTGGACAATACATTTTTTCAGTCCACTCCTTTTCAGTCCATTTTTCATAGTCCTCGGTCTTAAGTTGATTGATCAATGTATTTATTTCTTGAACGTTATTATATTCATTATAGTATTTCCAAGATGTTGAAAAGTATTCATTAGCTTGTAAAAGATTTTGGTCTAGTAATGCTTGAAAACCTGCACCTTCGTATTGAGCAGCCCACATTAACTTATTGCCCAAATATATGACAGCTTTTTGCTCCATTAAAGGCTTATTGGTGTCCCAAAAAACAGTCCCTTCTAATAGTTCAGCATCTATCAGAAAACCAACCCTATTTAATATTTCTAAGTCTTTTTCTTTTTCTAATACTTTTAACATTAATTGTAAATTACGCTCTTTCGGCTTTGTTATGAAAGTGTCATAGGTGGAAACAATCACTGTACCCATAAATGTAAGAACACCTACAAAGATTGTAGCTGCACCAGTTGCAACTGCAATCTGTAGTTCTTTTGATAGTTTTAGTTCTTTCGGATTGGAATCACTATTAGATGCTTCTGGTTTGTTCTCACCTAAATTAGAACCAGACATAACCTAATCCTCCAATTGATAATAGGATATTACCGTGAGGTAGGCATCGCCCACCCTACAAAGTTGTCTAGTTTAACCAAAAAATTCGTCTTTGTGTGGGATGTAGACGAGGACTTTGTTCTTGCATCACTTTATCAATTTTATGGGGATCAAAGTTGTGTCTAAAATCATCTCTTAACTGAGACACTCGTTTTTCGGTTTCTTCTACTTCGACTCTAATTTCTTTTAACTGCGCTTGTTGGGACCATTGATAGGGGATTAATTGAAATAAACTAAACAGGGCAACGGCTGATAAAACACTATTAACGGCTAATTTAATCGTAATTTCTGTGGCTACCCATTGATGTTCGGGGTTAGCTGTGGTAACGGGTTGACGACGAGAACGACGCTGTCTAGACATGGACATAGGTTAAACAGATAACTGATCTATAATAATCGATCCATCCCAAACAAAAACCTAAAAAAATTGTTTTTGTTGGGATGAATTGGTATCTGTTTTATTAAACGAAAGTGTTACTTATAAAGTTCCGTGGATAAGCGAAACGCAAGCACACCAGGAATCAAAGCAATCACTAACGCAACTAACACTTGGGTATCAGATAACATGGACGGTAATCTCCTAGAATATGACGGATTTAACCCTTACTTTGCATCATTATTGACCGTTTGTGAAACATCTTGTTACAAAGATTTAACTTTCTGGCCTAGATGCCTTCTTTACGGGCCAAAAGAACAGGGCAGTTAGCGTTGACCCTAACATAATCGGATAGAGAGGTTCCTAAGAGACGATCTAAGTCCGGTAACGCTTTAGCTACAGACGGACGGCGATCGGGTGATCCGAGCAACAAGAGGTCTACGTTGTATTCTTCTGCTAAACTACAGAGTTGTTCCCCGGGTCTTCCTCCTGTAACCGCGCAACGATAGGAAATTCCCATGCGCTTCACTTTGGCAGACGCTTCTGCCACAATGGGGTTATTTTCCATCTCTGCTTTGGATAGGGGTAACAGTTCCGGTTTAATATCGGGGTTAACCCTTGCCAAAATTAATTCTGCTTCTGGATAGTCCCGCAATAAATACAGGGCTAAATCTAGGGCATATTGGGCTGCAGGAGACTTGTCTAGGGCAACCATCACCCGTTTAATCTTTTTGACATAGACATCATCCTTGACTAACAACATGGGGTGGTTGGTGAGTTGGAAGACGTATTGACTGACAGATTTTTCTAAAATGGCTTCGAGGCGTTTGAGTCCTCGTGACCCCATGATAATTAAATCTGCGTTAATCTCATCGGCCACTTGACACACCGTATCTTTGGGATCTCCTTGACGTAGCATGGTGGAGACTTGGGAGGGATCAAGTTTCAGGTTGTCGAGGATACCTGCAATGAGTTTGCCCCCTTCTTCCCATTTGGCGGCGATCGCATCGGTGGTAATTTGGGGAGGGACAACGTGAAGAATGTTGAGGGATGCTTTTTTGATGGCAGGAACATCCATCAACACTTTAAGCATTTCTTGGGTGGTTGGGGTGCCTGAGTCAGCGTATAAGATTTTTTCCAGCATGAATTGAAACTCAATTATTAACCGTGATTAGCTGTCTATCATTTCAGAATACTGCGATTTTTTCCCCTTATATCTAACAATTTATTAAGCCCATGATCTCTGATAAGTCTACTCCGCTTAAGTTAGTTTGTTCTAAATTTGTTCCCATTAAATTGGCCCCCCGTAAGTTAGCCCCTTGTAGATTGACTCCTTCTAGGTTGGCATAGCTGAGGTCAGTATAACTGAGATTGGCTTGTACTAAACTCGCCCCTTGTAAGTTACTATGGGTTAAATTAGCCCATCTCAAATCTAAGCGATCGCCTTTAATTTCTTGTAGGTTAGCATGACACAAATAACTATGAGATAAATGGCCTTGAATCAATTGTGCTTGAGATAAATTCCCTCGATAAAAATAAGCCCCTTGTAATTCTGCTTCGTATAAGCAAGCTTGGGAAAGGTTGGCTTCACAAAAGTTTGTGTCTCTTCCACAAGCTTCGCTCAAATTGGTACGATTGAGTTGGGCGCGACTGAAATCTGCTTCTTGTATTTGACTATTTCTTAGGGAAGTTGCAATTAAATTTGCTTCACACAAATGGGCGTGCATTAAGTTAGTCTGACGTAAATTTGCTCCCAGTAAGTTTGCTTTTTTGAGGTTGGCATAACTCAGATTAGCTGACATTAAGTTAGCTTGGTTTAGATCGGCTTCTTCTAAGTTTGCTTGGGCAAGATCAACTTTTTCTAAATTGGCTTGACTGAGATTAACTCCGTATAAATGAGCTTGTTTAAGATTTTTTCCAGTTAAATCAATTTCTTGTAAATCTGGACTAATCTGAGGGTTGTTTTTGCGCCACATTATCCATGTTTTTTCTTTTTCCAAGAGAGCTAAATGTTCTTGATTAGCCATAACTATACTGATTGTTAAAATTTTCTTTGTTGATAGTTTAGCAAATTATGGGGACGGTTTAGGTTTTGGTATGAATAAAAATATACATTTTAAGGTTGAGAATCTATGCTAAGATGGTAACAATTAAGATTAAGTTTACTATAATTTGGGGAGAATAAATAACAGTTATGTACAGTGTTGCTAAATGGTCAGTGGAAGATTATCACAAAATGATTGAGGCGGGAATTTTAAGCGATCGCCCTGTTGAATTAATAGCAGGAGAAATACTAGAAATGAGTCCAGAAAGTCCTTTCCATCACTATCTTAATATTAGTATTGTTGAGTATCTACGCTCACTATTAGGAACACAAGCAGTTATCAGTGAGGGACATCCTATTACTTTAGTTGATTCGGAACCTGAACCAGATATTGCCATTGTTCGCTCTCCCTATAAGTTATACCTGAATCATCATCCTTACCCTGAAGATATTTATTGGTTAGTTGAAATTTCTAATAGCAGTTTAAGCAAAGATTTAGGCATTAAAAAAACAATTTATGCGAGGGCTAATATCCAAGAATATTGGGTTATTGATCTTAATTCAAAAATACTTAAAGTCTTCCAAAATCCTCAAAATAATGATTATAAAATCGAGAAAGACTATAAAAATGGTTTTCTATCTCCTTTATCTTTTCCTGAAATAAATATTTCAGTCGATACCCTATTAGGAAAGTAAACAGAATCAAAATCAATGAATAAAAAAACACCAAGTTACTATAATCATAATGGATTTCTGATGCCGATGGGATTTCCCATTGAAGGGTTTACTTCTGCACTAGAATATAAAGCACAACCTTCAGATATTTTTATTGTAACCTATCCTAAATGTGGCACAACTTGGACACAATATATTCTTTGGTTAATGCAGCATCAAGGGGAACCTTTACCTCCATCAGAAAAATTAGAAACTTATATCCCCCATTTAGAAGAAGTAGGAAAAGAAGCTATAGAAAAGTTGCCTCAACCCAGAGTTATTAAAACCCATTTACCCTATAAATTAACCCCTTATCATCCACAAGCAAAGTATATTTATGTAGCGAGAAACCCTTTTGATTGTGTGGTGTCTTTTTATCATCATACTAGAGGATTTATTAAACATTATGACTTTGCAGATGGAACATTTGATGATTTTTTTGAATGTTTTATAACTGGAGAAGTTGACTTTGGAGATTATTTCGAGCATTTAGTTCCTTGGTATAAACATAAAGAAGATGAAAATGTTTTGTTTTTTACCTACGAAACCATGAAAGTTAATCTTAAAATGATAATTATAGAAATAGCAAACTTTTTAAGAGGGGATTATTTAAACTGTATAGAAAAAGAAAAAATTTTAAACAAAATTATTGATAATAGTTCATTAGAAAACATGGAAAAAGATCAACAACGTTGGTCTAGTCAACGTCCTGAAAATATGCCATCTTTTGTTCGTAAAGGCGAAATAGGTGACTGGAAAAATTATTTTTCATCTGAACAGCAGCAAAGACTAATAGAAAAGTTTATGATAAAAACATCTGGAGTGAAGTTAAAAAATCTCTGGTTAGATCAAGGTATTTTTTAGATAATTAATTATTCTAAACTTATCAACTTGTTGACATCAATTTCTACTTTTGGAAAAGCAAGCATATAGATAATTCCTTCTTGATATGTTTTAGTTATTTGATAATTATCTCCTTGAGGATTTTGAAAAACATATAAAAGTTTATTTTTAATATCGATCACCCAATATTCAGGAATATTAAATTTAGCATATAAATTCTTTTTTTCCATTAAATCTTTATTAAGGGTACTGTCTGCAATTTCGATAAGTAAATAAATATCTTCAGGATAGGGATGACGATTAAGATATAAAGTATCTGGAGTGCGAACAATGGTAATATCAGGTTCCGGTTCTGAATCTAATAATGTGATGGGATGACATTCCATAATTTCTGCTTCATTTTCTAAAATTGATCGTAAGTATTTCACCCCTCGATGATTTAAAAAACGATGAAAGGTTCCTTCAGGACTCATTTCGATAATTTCTCCTGCAATTAATTCTACATGATGATCATTGAGAATCCCAGCTTCAATCATGCGGTGATAATCTTCTATTGTCCATTTCATTAAAGTGTAGGTAGTCATAATCCCTCATTGTATAACGATAAATTTTCTGATGTTTCAAGAATCCATTGTAAATTTGGACTATCAAAAATTATTTTAACTAAATTTAAAATGTCTCTACCAATTAGTCCATACTTTTTGGAAATAGCTATGATTTCAATATTAGTAAAAATCCTATCTCCCAATTGGATATTAACACAATAAGTTCTGACCTCACTTATATTATCATTAAAATTATTGTTACTTTATTTAACTCCTAAAAGGTTATAAAATTATGCTTTGGCCTTATAAAACCCCTGGTATTCCCGATGATCTGTTTGACCGTTTACCAGGTATTCCCCTCAGTAAACGAGAAGTCCGCTTACTGCTCATCTCCGCCTTAAGATTAAAAAAAGATTCCGTGTTGTGGGATATTGGTGCAGGAACCGGTACCATTCCCGTTGAAGTGGGTTTATTGTGTCCTGACAATCAAATTATTGCCGTTGAACGAGATAAGGATGTGGTTAACCTCATTCGCCAAAACTGCGATCGCTTTGGGGTGCAAAATGTAAAGATTATTGAAGGGCAAGTCCCCAACTGTCTCAACGAATTAGAACCGTTACCCGATCGCATTTGTCTCGAAGGGGGAAAACCTATCAAAGAGATTTTAACAGAAGTTTGGCAACGATTAAAGCCCGAAGGACGGCTAGTAGCCACTGCTTCTAACCTAGAAAACCTTTATCTCATTTCAGAGGGGTTAGCAGCCCTGCAAGCGCGGAATATAGAGGTAGTCCAAGGGGGGGTGAACCGTCTTGAAACCCGAGGAATCCATCAAACCCTAGCGGCCGTCGATCCTATTTTTATTCTGAGTGGTGAAAAATTTTAACCTTTTGTACCATGGTAAAAAAGGCAATAACTAGGAATCCTAAGAAATTTGTAGAATAAAAGGGAAGAAATTTGTTAACCTTTCATAAGGAATCCTTAACGTTTTTGCCTCTTGACTCCTCACCTTAATCCTTTTCTACCGTTATGCCTTGGACTCGAATTATCACGGCCATTGTCGCTATTTTCCTCGCCTTAGGGATGTTAATTGTTGGGGGATGGTACTTCACCCTCGGCCTCTGTCTGATTGTCTTCTTAGGACAACTAGAATATTTTCAATTAGTTCGCGCCAAAGGGATCGCCCCGGCGGCCAAAACAACCCTAGTGGTGTCTCAACTCCTACTGATCAGTTCTGCGATCGCCCCACCCCTAACGGATGCGTTATTTCCCTTAACGGGGGCGTTGATTTGTTTTTACCTGTTATTTCAGCCCAAACTAGCCAGTATTGCTGATATTTCTACCTCAGTCTTAGGACTCTTCTATGGGGGATATTTACCCAGTTATTGGGTAAGATTACGGGTAGGGTTTGCCCACGCTATTCCGACGGTGGATGTAGCCAGTAGTAATTTACCGTTTATGGGCTATTGGCCGGAATCTTGGACTGAACCGAAATTATTTCCCCCTGCATTGACAGTTACCTGTTTAGCGTTTGGTTGTATTTGGGCTGCAGATATTGGGGCATATATTATGGGAAAATGGCTAGGGAAAACCCGCTTATCGGATATTAGCCCGAAAAAGACGGTTGAAGGGGCATTTTTTGGTTTATTGGGTAGTATTATTGTGGGAGAAATTGGGGCTTGGTATTTAGAATGGCCCTATTGGTATGTGACAGGAATGATTTTGGGGGTTTTAATTGGGATTGTTAGTTTATTAGGTGATTTAACCGAGTCCATGATGAAACGGGATGCAGGAGTGAAAGATTCCGGTCAACTGATTCCTGGCCATGGTGGTATTTTAGATCGAACGGATAGTTATGTTTTTACTGCCCCTTTAGTC
>JASJBX010000156.1 GCA_030066295.1 Crocosphaera sp. | reverse complement strand
CCGCAAGAATACGGATGTAAAAATATGATTTCTAAAGTTATTTTTGAAAAGGGATTAAAAAGATATAATTATGTTTACTCAATTAACAACTCACACTAATTACGACCTTGACTATCTAAAGAATCAAGCTTCAAAAAATAGATCGATTGATTCAGATTTTAACCTAGTCGATCTTCTCAGAAAACGAGCCATTAATCAGCCTAAAAAAATCGCTTATACCTTTTTAGAAAATGGAGAAAGCGAATCCATTAAATTAACCTATCAAGACTTAGATTTAGAAGCGAGAAACTTGGCGGCCAAACTCCAATCTTTAAAATTAACAGGAGAACGTGCCTTACTCTTATATCCACCAGGAATTGAGTTTATTTCCGCCTTTTTTGGTTGTTTATACGCTGGTGTTATTCCGGTTCCCCTTTATCCACCAAAACGAAACCAAAATTTATCCAGATTACAATCGGTAATGGCCAATGCTCAAGCCCTATTGGCATTAACAACGGAACCAGTCCTCAAAACCATTGAAAAACATTTTGACAGCACACCAGATTTAGCCGCCCTGACTTGGCTAACCACGGATACCCCTCAGAAAAATTGCAGCCATCCATGGTCTTTTCCCAAACTGGATGCCGATTCCATTGCTTTTTTACAATATACATCTGGCTCCACAGGAAATCCCAAAGGGGTGATGGTCACTCATGGCAATCTGCTACACAACGAACAGATGATTGAACAAGCCTTTAGCCACACCCATAAAAGTAGTGTGGTGGGATGGTTACCCCTGTTTCACGATATGGGACTGATTGGAAATATTCTTCAACCTTTATATTTGGGGATTCCTTGTACCTTAATGTCTCCAGTGGATTTTCTGCAAAAACCCTATCGTTGGCTCAAAGCAATTTCTGATTATGGTGCCACCACTAGCGGTGGGCCTAATTTTGCTTATGATCTCTGTGTCAAGAAAATCACCCCCGAACAACTAGAAACCCTCAATTTAAGTGGATGGGAACTGGCGTTTACCGGGGCCGAACCCATCAGGGAGCAAACCATGGAACAATTTGCTCAAAAATTCGCCCCCTGCGGTTTTCGTAAAACGGCCTTTTACCCCTGCTATGGCATGGCCGAAGCAACGTTATTTATCACCGGTGGTTTAGCTTCTCAAGTACCGGTAGTTAAAACAGTGGATGACAAAGCGTTAACAGAAGATCGAGTGGTTGAAGTTAGCAGAGAACAAACTCATGCTGTCACCCTGGTGGGTTGTGGTGGAGCATGTCTGGGACAAACCGTCAAAATTGTTAACCCCCAAACGTTAACCGAGTGTGATAACAATCAAGTGGGAGAAATTTGGGTATCAGGAGATAGTGTGGCTAAGGGTTACTGGCGAGAACCTCAAAAGACGAAAGATACCTTTGCAGCTTATTTAACCGATACGGGAGAAGGTCCCTTTTTACGGACAGGGGATTTAGGGTTTTTCTCCGAAGACCTGGAGTTATTTGTGACCGGCAGACTGAAGGATGTGATTATTATTCGCGGACGCAATCATTATCCTCAAGATATTGAAAGCACCGTCGAACAATGTCACGGGGCCGTCGTCAATCATCGCAGTGCTGCCTTTACGGTTCAGGTGAACGGAACAGACCAGTTAATGGTCACGGCTGAACTAGAACGTCGGTATCATCAGCGTCGGCAACATACGGCCTCCGTATCACCGGGGCAAGAAAGAAGAAAAGGTGAGCGTCGTCAAGAATCGGAAGATCCAGGGTTTGAAGTCGCGCCGCCCCCTTCTCATCCCCCCATTTTTGATGAGATTGTCAGTAGCATTAAGCAAGCGGTTTGTCGCCATCACGGATTACAAGTTTATCGTGTTCTTTTATTAAGAGTGGGAACCATTCCTAAAACCTCTAGTGGCAAAATTCAACGTTATGCTTGTCGTGAAGGGTTACTTAATGATTCTTTAAATGTGGTTTTTGATAGTAAACCATAAGGGTTTGACCGAGTAACCATGACGTGAAAGACTGGGCTACTTCTTAAAACTTAAGAAAATTCTTGACTGCTAGTAAAAAGTGATTGCAGAATGGAGGTGGTTGTGAGGATATCGTTTGATACTTATTGGTCTCCGACTTAATTTTAAAGGTTGTGAGACGACCGAGAAGCTCTTATATAAACAAGCTAAACAGGATCATTGGTTGGTTTGAAATCGGCTTCTGTGTAAGTTTGAATCAAAAATAATAGGAATCGGTTCGATTGACTGATTCATTCGTTCATTCTCTCATTGATTAAGCTAATAGTCCCTAGGAAACACAATCCCCTGCTTGGGTGATGTTGTTCAATTTTCCTACAGCTATGGTGAAGATGGAGAGACTAGCAGTTTAGGGATTTTTTAGAGACAGATCATGTTATTTAATAAATCATTTTTACCCTCACTTACTTATCTTTCTTTATTGTCGTTGAGTCTCCTGTCTGGGTTAGGCATTCTCAATAGTCCACCCACCCTTGCCGTGGAGAAAGATAGAGATAGAAATGAAGGGGAATTGTTGGCACAAACAGCAAGGAAAAATCACTTACCCAACGGGACTTACCTGTATGGTAGTTACCCCCAACCCGAGGAAATCGGACAAGAATATATGGTGTTTCGAGTCCATCAGGGAGAGGTTAAAGGGGCTGTGTATATGCCACGTTCGGAGTTTAGCTGTTTTACCGGAACCTTTGAGGGTAATCAGATGAGAATGTCTATTATTGACCCTTACGATGGTACTCCTTACCAGTATGCGGTTGCCTTACAAGTTCCCCCTACGGCCTCTACGAATGGTCCATTGCCTGAGATTGAGTTGGAAGGTTATTATCGTCTGGATGCTATCAGTGATAATGAGCAAAAAATTCTTGCTCGTTGTTCTTAATCCATCTTGAGCAAAACTTTCAAAACACCTCGCTTTTGTGCGGCGGCAAAGGCTTGTAGTCCTTGTTCTAGGGGATAACGGCCTTGTATTAAGGGTTGCACATCAACTTGTTCTTGTTCCAATAATTTCAAAGCCGGTGCAAAGGGACCGCAACGGGAACCAATCACCGTAATTTCATCTACCACTAAAGCCGAAGCGTCTAGGGTTAATTTCCCTGCGTAGGTACTTTTTAAGACCAAAATCCCACGGGGACAAAGGGAACGACGGGCTAAATCAAAGCCTTGGGGGTTTCCTGTGCAATCGACAGCAATATCAAAGCTTCTCTCGTTGACATCTGTCTCTAACCCTGTTTTAATGCCCCTGGCGGCGAGGTTGGCTAATTTTTCCGGGTGACGACCAATCACCCATAAATCACACCCAGTTAAGGCTAAGGTTTGCGCTACTAACTGCCCTAGCTTACCATCCCCCACCAGCAAAACCCGTTGATTGGCATCAATGTCCACCTGTTGCTGAATTTCTAAAGCAGCGGCCAACGGTTCAGTAAACGTGGCCACATCGCTACTAACATTATCGGGGACGGGATGTAAATTATTAATGGGTAGGGTTAAATAATCCGCAAACGCCCCATTGCGGTTGACAATGCCCAAAACCGTCCGGTTTTCGCAATGGGTGGGGGAACCCCCCTGACAAAAACGACAGTGACCACAAACGGCATTAATTTCCCCGACCACTCGTTTATGGATGAGGTGTGAAGGACCCTGTTCGACAACCCCAACAAATTCGTGGCCTAACACCCCCTGATAGGGATAATAACCCCGCAATAATTCTAAATCTGTGTTACAAATACCCGCTTGCAACACTTTAACCAAGGCTTCATCTTCATGGGGTTCAGGAATGGGTAAATCGGTTTTTAGTTGTAATTGCTGATTTTCTAACCAAAGTCCTTTCATAATTTCACGGAAAATTTCGGGTCTGAAGCGCAGGACGGCTTTACTTTTTTAGCCTAACATACTTACAAAAGCCATTGAAAATTAACTGAGAATTGGTAACTTAACTAGAAAAAGGCTTCCTGTTCCTACTGTACTTCTCACTTGGATTGTACCCTGATGAGCAAGTACAACTGCTTTCGCAATAGATAATCCTAAACCTGACCCTCCTTTTTCCCTGGAACGTGCTTTATCAATGCGGTAAAATCGTTCAAAAATGTAGGGTAATTCCTTATTATCAATTCCTATTCCTGTATCTTGAACTCGAATGACTGCAAATTTATTATGTTGTTCTAAGATGATGGTTACTTGACCACCAGTGGGGGTATATTGAATACCATTAACCACTAAGTTAAATAATAAACGATAAACTTGTTCGGTATTTCCGAATATTTCTAGGGAATAATTAACTCTCATATCAGTGGTTAAAGTAACTTCTGATGAAATAGCTAAATAGGCAACTTCTTCAACTAAATCACTAATAATATCGTTGAGACAAATTCTCTCTTTTTTAATCGAAGTAGTTGAAGTTGTATTTGATTCCCAATCTAAACGAGATAACATTAACAAATCAGCGACTAAACTTGATAATCTTTTGGTTTGTCTAGCAACTGTTTCTAAGGTATTTCTTGATTCATTTTCTGTTAAATTAGTTATCATTAGAGTTGATTCTATGGTAGCTAGAGTAGCAGCTAAAGGTGTTCTTAGTTCGTGTGCTGCATCCCCTGTAAATTGTTGAATTTGATAATAAGATTTAGCAATTGGTCTCATGGCTATCCCGGTTAATATCCAGGCAGAAAACCCAATTAAAATAATAGCTAGAGGAAGTCCTAATAATAATATCAAGGCTACCATCTTCAAATAATTATCAAACTCTTCAAGACTTCTATAAACTTGAAGATATCCCCAATTTTCTCCTGTATTGGTATGTAATAAATGAGTTTGTTGTAAATAACGTCTTCCTTGACTGTCTTTCAATATTATTTGTTGTGCTGACTGTTTTTCAAGAGATAAACCGTCTGGATAGTTTCTACTTAGGGCAATTAAATTATGGGAAAGGTCGAAAATTTGTAAGTAATATTTACCCTTTTTAATAGTTTGTAAGTGATAATTAGAAATAGTATTTAATGAAGTACAAGGAGTATTAATAAGACATAAATTAGGAAAAAATTGATTAACATTATCGTTAATTTGTCCTGGAGTTTCAAGGATAATCATCAAGTTATCATGAAGGGTTCCCGAAACGGTTTTTAATTCTTTTTCCACAGTGACACGATGAGCATGAATAATGGCTTCATATACCCCAAAACCAATGATAGCTAAAATCAAACTAATACCCGCAATATAGCAACTGGCTAATTGTAATCTTGTTTGTCTAAATAAGTTTAAATTCTTATTTTTAAATAACATAAATTAATGGCTAATTAGTAACAACAAAACGATAACCTAATCCATAAACAGTTTCAATACAATTATCTATCCCCAAGGGTTCTAGTTTACGCCGTAACAAGCGAATTTGTGCAGCTACCACATTACTCATGGGTTCATTTCCCCATTCCCAAAGTTGTGCTAAAAGTTGATCACGGGTAACAATTTGATTAGGATGTTTCATAAAATATTCTAATAGTTGAAATTCTTTATTAGTTAAAGATAGAGGCTTATTATTACCTGTTTTTTCTTTAAAATATATGGTATAATTACTATAATCTAAACTAATATTTCCTACATTTAACTTTTGTAGATTAATAATAGGGAAACGTCTTTGTAATGCCCGTAATCTTGCTAATAGTTCCGCCATACCAAAGGGTTTAACTAAATAATCATCTGCCCCTGCATCTAAACCGATAACTTTATCTTCTTCTCTGTCTTTTGCTGTTAACATGAGAATGGGTAAAGAACTGTTTTGCTGTCTAATTTTTTTTACAAGATCAATGCCTGATATTTTTGGTAATAACCAATCAAAAATACCGATAGTATAGAGGTTTAAACCCATTTCTATTAAATCATTGGCTTCCTCTCCATCCTTAGCCCAATCCACGATATAATTATGTTGAATTAAAGCCCGTTTAATGGCGTTTCCTAAGTCAGTTTCGTCTTCAACTAATAAAATACGCATAGCTATTGTTACAGCCTCTTTATATTGATGTCTGAAAAATTGGTATAATAATTAATTATAGTATTATCACTCAAGTTATAATAGTGAAATGACAAACTATAATCAAGTATTAACTCAAGTTTAGTCTCTTAGTCTTCCATTTCATATAACTGAACTATAATAGTCTCCCAAAGGTATAACGGAATTAAAACATCTGTTTTTTCTCCTTTTTGATTAGTAATATAACGTATATGATCTTTTATTTGTTGAATATTCATCATAAATCTTCCCTTTTCTAGTTAACTTTATTTATAGGATGCTAAATGTAGTTGCTCATTATAGCAAACTTTTTATATAATATTTATCGACCATAAAATGACAATAATAGTGACAATGGTGGGCAAAGTTTATTAATGGCAAACAAAAACTAAATTATCAACTTTTGCCCACCCTACAGATTATGCTTTAATTTTATTCATGTTTTTTGTTAATTTTTTCACTCCCATAATAAAGTCATCAACGAAGGTATAAACCACAGGAATGACAATTAAAGTTAGTAACGTTGACACCGTTAACCCCCCTAAAATAACCGTAGCAATGGGGGAATAAGCATCCATTCCCGTCTCAGGATAAAAGGCTAATCTGACTACTACAATCATTGTAGTTAATGTGGTCATAAAAATGGCTTTTAATCTCACTGGACCCGACTCCTTAATAGCTTGCATTCTGGGAACCCCTTCCTGTCGCTTGGTCAAGATTAATTCTAATAATAAGATGGCAGAAGATACGGCAATTCCTGATAAGATAATAATTCCTAAAATTGAAACAGTGGATAAGGTTTGTTTGGCTAATAATAACGCCCCAAATACCCCAACTAATTCTAAGGGAATAGATAACATCATCACCAAAGGTTGAATAAATGAACCAAATTGAATCACTAAAATAAGATAAATTAAAATTAAGGAAACAATCAAACCTTTGAGTAAACGATCAAATTCGATCATCATATCTGTCATGTCCCCCATGGAATCTAACCCATAACCAGGAGGAAACGTAATCTCTTCTGCTGCTTGCATCGCAACCGCCATTGACAAGTTCATTGAGGCAGGATTACGCTTACGATAGAAGCCATTAACATAGACAACTCGACGGCCATTAACCCTCTCCACTAACGTCGGCCCTTGACTGGGTTCTAACCTAGCGACCATTGATAAGGGTATTTGTTCCCTGTTGGGTGTGGTCAGGTAAGTAGAAGCTAAATCTTGAAAATTGCCCCTATTTTGCTCATTGTAGCGCACTAAAATGGTATTTTGCCGTAAATTAGGACGATTATAGAAAGTACGGGTATAACCCCCATTTAAGGCGTATTTTGCTTGTTCTGTCACCATTACTAAACTTAACCCCAACTCTTGGGCCCGACGGCGATCAATTTTCAGTTGATATTCTGGTTGGTTTAAACTAGAACTGGTGTGCGTCATGACGATATCGGGATTATTTTGGGCGATATTTAGGACTTGTTGGGCTAAACCGTGTAAAATATCCAAATCATCCCCATAAACAGCAATTTGTATCGGTGCAGCAGAAGTGGCCATAACATCCACACCCATCTCTTTCATAGCAATGCGTCGTATTCCTGGTATGGTTGCGTTAGCTTGGGTTTCTATTGCATCCATGACTTGCCAAATATCCCGTTGTCGTTCCCCTAAAGGTTTGAGGGTGACTATCATGGATGCAGCGTTGACTCCACCCATACTATAAGCACTAAAATAGGTACTATTGCGGGTAAATTCAAAGCCTATTTCTGAGGAAACTTTATCAATTTCTGGTTGTTCTAAAATAATATTTTCAAATTGTTGTGCTGTTTCATTAGTTTTTTGAAAAGACACCCCAGGTTCTAATTCTAGGGTTGCTATAAACTGTCCTGAGTCTCCTAATGGCATCATTTCTTGAGGGATAAACGGATATAACGCAAAGGCTAATACAATAAATGCCCCTGTTATAGCTAAGGTGATCTCTCGATTTTTTAGACTAATATTTAATAACCATCTGTAGCCTTTTTCTAAAACAATAAAACTGTAATTAAAAGGGCTGAGTAACCATTGTAACCAGGTTATTTTTTGATTCTTAGTTTTGCCCAAAGGTTTTAAAAAAAATGCAGCTAAAAGAGGAATTAATGTGATAGAAACTAACAAGGATGAAATAAAAGCAAACACCATTGGATAGACTAAACCCACAAACATTAACCCCGTCAACCCACCGGCTAATACTGTCGGTAATAAAGCAGCAATCATAGTACAAGTGGCTGCTGCACTGGCTAAAAACACCTCTCCTGTCCCTTCAATGGCTGCTTTTCTAGGGCTTTTCCCCAACTTTAAATGACGATCTATCGAGTCAATAACAATAATAGAATCATCCACTAATTTTCCGATCGCCATCATCATCCCCACCAAAGTAGAGGAATTTAAAGACATAGAAATAGGGATAAAAGGAAGCATAGATAAAGCTAAAGACATCGGGATAGAAATCATAACGATGGCTGTTGCTCTAAAATCTTCTAAAAAGACTAAAATAACGATTCCAGCCAACAAAACACTAATTAAAAGTTCCCCACTGGTACTATCTTTTATCAACTCCACTAAAAACGAATTATCATAAGCCTCTTGAAATTCAATCCCTGGATATTGTGCTTCGATTTTTGCTAATTCTTTGCGTACCCTTTCTATCACTTTCGGGGAACTAGAATCAGGTTTTTGAATAATATTCACTGCTAATGCTGACTGTCCATTGTAACGATAACCACTACGCTTCTCTTCATAAGTATCTTTGACCTCTGCCACATCCCGAATATAAACAATTCTTCCTCCAATCTCATAGAGGGGATAATCTCCCACCATTTGGGCATTTAAGGCTCTATCATCCGCCCTAACTAGGATTTCTGTATCCCCCCTCGTTAAGACTCCTGCTCCCTCGCTAACGTTGTTTTTATCGATAGCATCTCGAACATCTAGAATAGATAACCCATAGGCCCCTAACCTTTGGCGATCGACAATAACCTGTAACTGTCGTCGATATCCCCCAAAAATAGACACTGCTTGCACATCCGTCACTTGTGTCAGGCGATCGACTAAAGTATTATCAGCAAACTCCCGTAACTGTACTGAGTCCCATCCTTCTCCTTTCAATGCTAAGGTCAAAACGGGACGATTTAAGGGATCGATAGGCAAAACCCAATAAGAACGAGTATTTATGCCATCTAAGGGTAAATCTCCTTCGGCTGCCTTCATCAAGCTTTGTACTTCTTGCACTGCCGTATCAATATCCCCACCCCAAGCAAACTGAATGGTCACTAAAGACATATCCTGTTGAGAACTCGATCGCACAAACCGCACCCCATCCAATACCGTCAACCGTTGTTCAATGGGTTTACTGATGTGGGTTTCGACTTCTGTGGGGGTTTGTCCGGCGGCCATGGTGATCACTGCTACCAGGGGACTCTGTACATAAGGCATCATCCGCACAGGGATAATGATAAGGGTAAGAATAGATAAAATAATCACCCCAATATATAGCGCAAGAGTAACAACAGGGTTACGAATGGACCACCGAGTAAGAAAGGTTTTCATCGATATCATTACAAAACGTAGGGTGGGCAAAGATTGTAACTTTTTATGTCAATTAGTAAGTTAAGATAATTGCCCACCGAGCAACCACTATTAATAAGGTGACAGATAATTATGAAATAGGAATGAAATGGTAGGGGGAATAAAGGCGATCGCTTATTGATGGTGGGCAATGATATCTACATTTTAATTGACTCATTTATGAGTTAGCTTTGCCCACCCTACGGATAGGAAACTCATTTTAATTGAAGTCAATGCGATCGCTTATGTTTGGTGGGCAATGATATCTATATTCTCGCTTTGCTTACCATAAAATTATCAAATACGCTAAACTAATACTATTGAGTGTAGTTAAGGCTTTGAGAAAGTGATTAAAGCAATCAAACAAAAGGGAATTGTTAATAAAGACGGCAAGATTGAACTTCAGTCTCCTGAACTTCAAGAAGGAACCGAAGTAGAGGTTATTATTTTAGTTACTTCTTCTGACACTGATACAACAGAATATTTACTCTCTACAGAAGCTAATAAACGAGAGTTATTAGAAGCAATAGATAGAGTCGAAAAACAGGAGAAATTAATTACTATTACACCTGAAAAATGGCATGAAAAATATAGTATTTGATCCAAAAGCTTTTAAGCAGTTTAATCAATGGGCAACGGAAAATAAGAAACTGTATAAAAAAATTGTTCAATTAATTGATGATATTCTACGTCATCCTTTTTCTGGACTAGGGAAACCTGAACCTTTAAAACACTCTCTTAAAGGATATTGGTCAAGACGTATTAATGATGAACATCGTCTAGTTTATAAAGTGACAGAGACAGATATTATTATCATTAGCTGTAAATTTCATTATGATTAGGTGGGCAAGATATCTATATTCTAGATTAATTTACCTAAATTCTGGCTTTGCCCACCCTACATATAAGATGATTTTATAAATGACCTTGACTTGAGAAGTTTGAATAACATACAATCATCTTCACTCTAATTAAATTTATTTAAGATGTCAAATTACCGCCGTTTATATCTTAAAGGTAGTACAGTATTTTTAACAATTGTTACTTATCAACGAGTTCCTTTATTTAAGAATTATGAATATGTTGCTAAATTACGTCTTCCTGTTTCTCAAGTTAAAAAAGAAAAGCCGTTTGATATTTTAGGGGCGGTTATTTTACCTAATCATTTACATTTTATTTGGTCATTACCCAAACATGATAGTAACTATTCTCAACGGATTTCACGAATGAAAGTCTTATTTAGGGTTTGCTGAATAAAACCACAACCCCTGTTATTAAAAGGTTACACCCATATTGGATGAGGAAAAAAGATCGGCTTTGTAGGCTAAAAACCGCTACAATTGGTAGAGATCCCTCGCAGTTGTTGGTTAAGAACGAATGTATCGTAAAGAGGAGCAACCTTCACCGCCCCCAGAAAAATTTGAATTACCCTTCGAGGGCAAATTGTCCCAAAATAATCGTTGGGTGATTATGGCTGAACTAATACCTTGGGATGATTTTGAAGAAGAATATGCGAAACTTTTTTCAATAGAAAAAGGTGCGCCAGCCAAACCATTTAGAATGGCATTGGGAACATTAATTATTAAAGAAAAGTTAGGAACAAGTGACAGAGAAACAATAGAACAAATTAGAGAAAATCCCTATCTACAATACTTTATAGGCATTCAATCTTATCAACATAGCCCTCCAGTCGATGCCTCAATGCTAGTTCATTTTAGGAAACGAATTGATGGAGAATTGATAAATAAAATCAATAAAGAAATAGTGAAAAGAGAAATAGACAAGAGTGATAAAGAAGTAAAAAAAAAGGATTTTCTCCAAGAAAAAAGAGAAAAAATAAAAAATAAGGGTAAACTAATTTTGGATGCTACCTGTGCGCCAGCAGATATCAAATACCCAACAGATTTAGGCATATTAAATCAAGCTAGAATTGAGACAGAAAGAATAATAGATAATCTTTATAAACCTTTAAGAGGAAAACTGAGGGAAAAGCCGAGAACTTCCAGAAAAATTGCCAGAAAAGAATATTTAAAAGTAGCTAAAAAACGGAAATCGTCTTATAAAGAAAGAAGACAAGCTATAGGGAAACAGTTGAAATACATTAAGAAAAATTTAGCCCACATAGAAAAATTAATCCAAGCTGGTTCTTCCCTTAAAAATCTGAGTAAAAGACAGCAAAATCTTCTAGAAAGTATCAAAAAAGTTTATGAACAACAACGAGCAATGTGGGAGAATAAAACCCAGAGTGTTCCCCAAAGAATTGTAAGCTTAACTCAACCCCATATTCGTCCCATAGTCAGAGGAAAGGCAGGAAAACCGATAGAATTTGGAGCCAAACTGTCAGTCAGTTGTGTAGATAATTATGTATTTTTAGACAGAATAAGTTGGGAAAATTTCAACGAATCTTGTCATTTAAAAGAACAAGTAGAAAAGTATAAAGAAACTTTTGGCTATTACCCAGAATCCCTCCATGTTGATAAAATTTATCGAACAAGAGAAAACCGAAATTGGTGCAAAGAAAGAGGGATAAGAATCAGTGGACCCAAGTTAGGAAGACCTCCAAAAAATGTCAGTGAAGAAGAAAAGAAACAAGCTCGCTCAGATGAATGCTTCCGTAATGCTATTGAAGGAAAATTTGGACAAGCTAAACGAAGATTTAGCCTAAATCTCGTGATGACCAAACTACCTGAAACATCAGAAACATCTATTGCCATTACATTTTTAGTTGTCAATCTTTCTAGACTGCTGAGGCAGTTTTTGTCGCTTTTTTTGTCCTTATTTACTAACAATAGAACAGGAAAACTAACTAATCAGCTTCTCATTAATTTTGATTATAGTTTAAAAGATTTTTCTGTGCTGAAACTTATTGATTTGTCAGGAAATTCTTGGTCAAAAGTGGCATAAATTTTTGAGTAACTTATTCAGCAAACCCTA
>JASJBX010000155.1 GCA_030066295.1 Crocosphaera sp. | reverse complement strand
ATACTGACATCTTGCACCAGTACAGGAAAACTCAGCAACAAAAGACAGAAAATAAATTCTTAAGTAGTTACCATCAAAATAAACCCTGTTCCCTGTTCCCCGTTCCCTGTTCCCTCTCTAAACTAGCTAGTTTTATCGAAGGTGCAAGATATGAGTTTAGCGACTTATATTTTCCTATGTTATCCAAAAAATCTCTAATAAATTACCGTTTTAGGGGATCGATTGGGGACAATTCGGCTTAGAATGATGCAGTGAAACATTTAGCCTATGGGGATTTTGGCGATTTCCATTTATTAGAATTACTTATAGTTTATCGTTCTTTAACTTGGATTGGCCAAAACCCCATGGGACAGAAAACACAACATAAGGAGATCAATCGATGAATAAAGGTGAATTAATTGATACCGTCGCTAATAAGGCTGAAGTCACCAAAAAACAAGCAGAAATCGTTATTAGTGCCACTATCGAAACGATTATGGAAGCAGTGGCCGGAGATGACAAAGTGACTCTAGTGGGTTTTGGGTCCTTTGAAGCCCGCGATCGCAAAGCTAGGGAAGGCCGTAACCCCAAAACCAATGAGAAAATGAGCATTCCTGCCACGAAAGTCCCGGCTTTTTCTGCTGGAAAGCTATTCAAGGAACGGGTTGCCCCGAAAAAGTAATCACATCAATCGATACATGAAACGACCCGTTCATGGTGGTAATTTGGTCTGGGCAGCAGAACAAATAGGCTGTCCAGTTTCTTCTATTTTGGATTTCTCTGCTAGTATCAATCCCCTTGGCCCCCCTCCATCGGTGTTAGCAGCGATTCAAGGGGCTTTAGACAGCCTTCAACACTATCCTGACCCTAACTACACACAATTGGGGAAAACCTTGTCACAATGGCATCAATTGCCCCCTGAGTGGATTCTGCCAGGGAATGGGGCCGCAGAATTATTAACCTGGGCTGGTCGTGACTTGGCACAGGAAAAACAAACTTATGTCATGATTCCTGGATTTAAAGATTATTGGCGGGGATTACAAGCTTATGGGGCAAACATTGTCCCCGTTTCTTTTCCTTGGCAAACCCCTAATGCTCTCAATTTTCTTGATCGGTTTCAGGATACGGATGCCGGTATTATTATCAATAACCCTCATAATCCTACGGGACAATTATTCACTCGAGAACGTTTACTACCTGTATTAGAACGGTTTAAATTAGTGGTGGTGGATGAAGCGTTTATGGATTTTGTCCCCCCTGCTCAACAAGAGAGTTTAATTCCTCTGATTGCTGATTATCCTAATTTGGTAATTGTGCGATCGCTGACTAAGTTTTATACGCTTCCGGGTCTGCGTTTAGGTTATGCTATTGCCCATCCTCAACGACTACAAAAATGGCAAGCTTGGCGCGATCCTTGGCCGGTGAATAGTTTAGCGGTTGCTGCGGGGATAGCAGCCATAAAAGATGAAGTCTTTGCTCAACAAACCCAACAATGGCTATTATCAGCCCGTGAACAATTATTAACAAGTTTATCACAGATTCAAGGTTTAACTCCTCTTCCTAATTTTGTTAATTTTCTTTTGGTGGAAACTCAGATTCCTAGTTCTCAATTACAACAAGAATTATTACAGATGTATCGAATTTTAATTCGAGATTGTTTGAGTTTTGAGACGTTGGGCGATCGCTATTTTCGCGTTGCAGTCCGTACGGTTGAGGATAATAAGAAATTGCTCGAAGGTTTATCCGATATTTGCGCTGAGTGATAATAATTTTCTTTTAATTTTAGTGGGTAGAGGATCGTTATTATAATGGTAAACAATCTAATAAAAAATAAGAAGAAATGTTGACAGTTATTGGTTGCGGTAATCTAAATCGATGTGACGATGCAGTGGGGGTGATTATTGCTCAAAAACTACAAGAGAGTTTTGAAGATAAAAACTTATCTAATGTCAAAATTTATGACTGTGGAACTGCGGGAATGGAGGTGATGTTTCAAGCAAGAGGAAGTAAAAAATTAATTATTGTTGATGCTTGTTCAACGGACTCGGAACCAGGAACGATTTATAAAGTACCAGGTAACGAATTAGAGGAATTGCCCGAACCTAGTTATAGTTTACATGATTTTCGTTGGGATCATGCCTTGGCAGCCGGTCGAAAAATATTTAAAGAGGAGTTTCCCAATGATGTAACTGTCTATTTAATTGAAGCAGAAAATCTAGGATTAGGCTTAGAAATTAGTGTCAGTTTAAAGGATTCTGTGCAGCAAGTTATTGATGGGATTAAACAGGAAATTGATCACTATATAAACTAGAAAAAAACCATAATTAAATAATTGATGATAGTGTTAACTCCTCATTACTTACTTGACAATGGCTGTTGCTTAGGAACACCCACCGCACGAGGATACTTATCAGAAATTTTGGTCGTTTTTTTAACATAGATAAAGTGGCGTACACTGTTAGTTAAAGGAGTTTTAAGTGGTTTAATTAAGATTATTTTTCCCCCTAATTGTTTCAGGGCATTATTCAAGTTTAATTCTTCTTCTTTTTGCCAATTTCCTCGGTATAAAACCCCGATTCCTCCTACTTTGAGAAAAGGTAATACATATTCAGCACAAACCGAAGGTTCTGCCACTGCACGCAGTAACCCTAAATCATATGTTTCTCGATGTTGTGATAAATGTCCGATATTTTCTGCACGACCGATAACTGTTTGACAATTAGACAATTTTAACGCTTCTAAAAAGAGATTAATAACCTTAATTTTTTTCTGAGTAGAATCTAGTAATGCGAGTTGCCAATGGGGAAAAATAATACCAATAGGAAGACCCGGAAAACCCGCTCCCGTACCAATGTCAAGCACTTTTAATGAATCTTTATATGATAAAAAATTTAAACCAATAACACCAGCTAACGAGTCCCATAAATGCTTTTCCCAAAAGTCGTTGGGTTCCGTAATACGAGTTAAATTGATTTGACGATTAATTAATAATATTTCTTGATATAATTTTTCCCATTTTTCTAATTGTTCCTGATTAGGTTGCCATTGTAAGCTATTTTGCCAGATATCTTTAAATATTGGTAATTCCATAAACTAAAGGGGTTAAAATACAGCAAGTTTAACGATCTAGGTTTAATAATAAAGAGTTGAATAGATTAATGTTTCAATTTGCGATAAATTCGTAAGATAATTTTCTCAAATTCTACCCAAACAAACATCAAACTACTAAATAATAAACAGATCAATAATTGTTCTCCTGTTAACACGGTAGTATTAAAGAAAGCCCGCAGAGGGGCAACATAAACTAACATTAATTGAAGAATCGTTGTCACAATAACTGCACCCCAAAGATAGAGGTTAGAAAAGGGGTTCATTTCAATGGCTAAACGGGTGGTCGAACGGGCTGCGATCGCATGGCCCATCTGAGCAATACAAAGGGTGGTAAAGACCATGGTTTTCCAGCTTTCAGGATCATGACCCGGTTGATGAGCATCAGTAAACGCCCAAGACATCAAACTAATAGTAATAATGGAAAAAATGATGCCAATACGTACAATATAAGGCCCCAAACCACGGGCAAAAATACTCTCTTTCGGACTCGACGGGGGACGTTCCATAATATGGGGATCAGCCGGTTCTACGGCTAAAGCTAAAGCCGGTAAACCATCGGTCACAAGGTTCATCCAGAGGATTTGTAGGGGTATCAAAGGAACCCCAGAAAGTCCCATCAAAGGGGCTGCTGCAATAGTAATTACTTCCCCGACATTACTGCCCAAAATGTACTTAATAAAGTGACGAATATTGCTATATACCACCCGTCCCTCTTCCGTGGCAGCGACGATGGTGGCAAAATTATCATCCAGCAAGACCATATCACTTGCTTCCTTGCTCACATCCGTCCCTGTGATACCCATAGCGATGCCGATATCCGCTTGTTTGAGGGCCGGGGCATCATTCACCCCATCGCCGGTCATAGCCACAAATTTGTTGCGCTTTTGCAAGGCTTGAACAATGCGTAATTTATGTTCAGGAGAAACACGGGCGTACACACTCACTTGTTCTACCTCTTCCTCTAACTGAGGTTGAGACAATTTTTCTAACTCCCGTCCCGTTAGAATATGGTCCTCTGGTTGGATGATGCCTAACTGTTGCGCAATAGCTTGTGCCGTTAACTGATGATCCCCCGTAATCATAATAGGACGAATACCTGCTGCCTTACACTTCGCCACGGCGGCCTTAACTTCGGGCCGGGGTGCATCCATCATTCCCACTAACCCTAACCAAATTAACCCTTGTTCGGCCTCTTCTGCTTGGGTTGCGTCGGGTATTTGTGGTAAGGGTTTATAGGCGAACCCTAACACCCTTAGGGCCCGTTTAGCCATGCCATTATTACCCCTTAACACTTGGGCTTTTTGTTCCTCGGTTAACTCATGAAGCCGTTGTCCTTGTTGATAATATTGGCAGCGTTCTAAGATTAATTCTGGGGACCCTTTGGTCAATAAAACATAGTCATGATCGGCTTGACTCTGCCAACTGGGCCAGCGATCACTGGTCTGACTGCTTTGACAAATGGTACTCATGCGTTTGCGTTCGGAGGAAAAGGGAAATTCTCCGACTCTGACATATTCTTCTTCTAACGCTGACTGGTTTAACCCGGCTTTGCCTCCCATGGCCAGTAACGATCCTTCGGTGGGGTCTCCCATAATGGTCCAGTCTCCTGCTTCTTGAGACAAATGGGCATCATTGCATAAAACGCTGGTGAACAATAGGGCCTGCAAAGCCCCATAACGACTACAATTAATACTACTTTTGGCTTCGCTACAAATAAACTGCCCCACCGGTTCGTAACCGTTTCCTGTCACCTGATAGTTGCCTTCGAGGGTTTCCACTTCTTGCACAACCATTTTATTTTGGGTTAGGGTTCCTGTTTTATCGGAACAAATAACATTGACCGATCCCAAAGTTTCCACCGCCGGCAGTTTACGGATCAAAGCGTGACGCTTGACCATGCGTTGGGTTCCTAAGGCCAAAGTAACGGTGATAACCGCCGGTAGTCCTTCCGGAACCACGGCCACGGCCATACTTAAGGATATTTCTATCAATTCTTGTAAGAGTCCCCAACCGGCTTTGAGGGTTCCCCCGACCACTACTAAGGCAACCATGGCCAAAGAACCGGTTACTAAAACGTTCCCTAACTGGGTCATGCGTCGCTGTAGGGGGGTGTCTTCTGTTTCCACAGATTGTAACATTTCGGCGATTTTACCCAGTTCTGTGTCCATTGCTGTGCTGGTGACGACCACTTTTGCCCGTCCCTGGATCACTTCTGTTCCGGTAAAGACCATATTAACGCGATCGCCGATGGGGGTATCTTCTTGTAAACCTTGGGTTAAGACATTTTTTTCAACGGCGTGGGCCTCCCCGGTTAAGGCTGACTCTCTTATATTAAGATGAGATCCTTCTATAATTTGACCATCGGCGCATAAGGTATCCCCTGCTTCGATTAATATAATGTCTCCAGGTACCAATGAAGGGGCTTCGACTTCTTGACGTTTTCCGTTCCTAATGACTTGTACTTGAGGAGAGGATAGCTTTTTTAATGCAGCCAGGGCTTTTTCGGCGCGGGTTTCTTGTAAATAGCCTAACAGTCCATTTAAGATAACAATGGAAAAAATAGCAATGGTATCTTTGAAAGGAACACCACTTTTAGTTGTGCCACTGTTGTGTAATTCGACAATATCCAAAATACCGGAAATAATGGCTACCACGATCAGCATAATTAACATGATATTAGTAAACTGATCGAGGAGTATTTCCCAGTTACTACGGCCGGCGGTTTCTTCTATTTCGTTGGGGCCGTAATGTTGCTGTCGTTGGGTAACGTTTTCTGTGTCTAACCCGGTTTGAGGGTTTGTTCCCAATGTATCTAAGGTTTTGGCGACAGAATAAGTATGCCAAGGTTGTTTGCGTTGGGGTAAGGTATGGGCAGAATAGGATCGATTCACAGGAACCAAGGTTAAGTTAATGGTCTACTTTTCTTGATTTTACTGTTAACTTTTAAAACTGTTGCGCTTGATCACAAAATCGTAAACTCTCTTTCTTTTATCAGACTTAAATCTTTAAAAATAATTAAACTTTATAGCGATCGCTAACATGGAACAAAGACAAGAATAACAATCATTTCTTTTTTTCTCAAATCCCAATTTTAAGTAAACATCAATCAATGGTTAACAACCAATCCTAATATCTCCAACGGATTCATATATATTATCTTTTTTGTGCATACTGATTAACTAATACACTAATAATTTCCTGATAAGATTTTTGTTGTTTTGCTGCTTCTGCTTTCAGAAAACAAATGGTTTCTTCAGTTAACTCTAGAGTAACTTTTAATTTGTTTTTCTTGGCAATTAGTTCTTCAGGAGAGGGTAAAAAATCTTCAACTACTTCTCCTAATTCCATTGGTTCATCCGTGTAAGTGATTTTGTTGTTCATAAAATTTCCGTCCTTTTCGCCAATAACCTGCTCCAAAAATTCTAATTTTTCCATTTCGATAGGTAAAACGCACTGTTAGAATTCCCTGATTTACTTTACCTAAACAATAGAATCTTTGTTCTGTGACACTATGAGCTAAATCTTCTACAATAATACGATGAGGGTCAAAAAAAGCAGATTGTGCTAATTCAAAAGCAACGCCATGTTTTTCTAAATTTGCTTTATTTTTGCTTTCATACCACTCAAAACTGCTCTCCATAGTTACAGACATTCTTAATTTTATCCAGAGCAATTAACGATTTTTGTTGTACTTGTAATTGATACATATGGTTAAACAAATTCCAACAATATTCTTCAGACAGTCCACAAGTTACTGCACCCCGTAATACCACATTCAAATACCAATCATTAGGGGCTAATTCTTGGGGTAATTTATCTATAACCACATAAGTTCTCACATTACTATAAACCCTCCCCTGACTGTGAATCGTTACAGACTCGCGACGATAACCATTACGGGGAACCTCTTCCCGTTCATCCAAGCGATCGCTAAATCGCCAGGGAAGCTGATACAATACCCCTTCTACTCTAGCATTAACATCTGGCACTACATCCAACGCCCCACAATTACGCCGTAAAGAACGACGATAAAACCCTAAACGATATCCTTCTAGCAACCCTGTTCCTACGACGTAATGATGGGTATTTTCTCCAAAGGTTCGCTTTAAATCGACCGGACACATACAAGACCCATAGGCAAAATAGTAAAATGAAGGTTCTGATGTCTCTTTGGGTTGCCAATGACTTCCATGTTGATGATAATAGGAAGTATAGTTCGTTCCTGTTTCAGTGGCGATAAAAGCAGGGGTGTTAGGGGTGTGGTTCATGGTGCATAATGGGGGTGGTGACTTCTAATTTTAATGTTCCCTTTCGGAACTTTCCTGTTACAATCGATTTGTGCTTGACTCAGTTTCTAAGGTCAGGGTTAATTTATCGGCAATCCCTTCGATCCAACTTTCGTCTTGTTTGGTATAACTTCGGGGAACATTCGCCCCTAAAATTATCGCCCCATTTTTCCCCAAGGGTTGACAAATTACCCCTTGTGTGTTAGGGGGGAGATAATCAAATTCGATTTTCCCAGGGTAAAGGTTCAAGTTCACCAAATAAACAGGTTTTTGGGTTTCTAGAACCCGTTTTAGTATTTTACCTGGAGTCACTTGGGAAGTAGGACCGAGGATACCTCGACGCAATAGAACTTGATCCTGATAATACACAACTAACGATTGAGTGACGGTATTCGTTAATACCATAACAGAAGCCCAGGCTAATTCTGTTTTAATGGGAGCGGATAAATTGGGGTTAAATTCTATCCCTTCTTCTCCGATCAAAGTGACAGCATCAGGCGATCGCGGTTGAATCTGTTGCCAAATTAATCCCACTAAAATTAAGACACCGCTTAAAATAACGCCTAAGACATCGGATCTTGCTTGAGAATCAGTTAACTGTACTGTCACGAAACGATTTATTAAGAGGAGAATCCCTCCTAAACTACCAGTAAATAGGGGGATTAATCGTAAAATTCGGTTGGGATCTAATGCCATAATAGTTTGAAAATGAGACTTTCATGTATTATATTTTGGCAGAAAAAAGCCAATTCTTGCCTCTGTGAATAACATTGGCTAGAATAGACCAGTGATCATTCTAATTCTTAAAAGCTTTGAAAACTCGACTAGCTATTTTAGGGGTTGGACGTTGGGGAACCCATTTGGTGCGTAATTTTTTGGCCCATCCTCAAGCAGAAGTGGTGGCGATCGCCGATCCCATGGCTGATAATTTAACAACGATTGAAAACAAGTTTTCGATTAATCCTCAATCTATTTTATTAACATCTGATTGGCCAACCATTAAACAAGAAGTCGACTTAGATGCGATCGTGGTGGTGACTCCTGCTTCTACCCATTATCCTCTGATTAAAGATGCGTTAGCATCGGGGTATCATGTCTTAGCTGAAAAACCCTTAACCGTCGATCCTAGGGAGTGTTTAGAATTAACCCGTTTAGCACAACAGCAACAGCGACAGTTAATGATCGATCACACCTATTTATTCCATGCTGCTGTCAATCAAGGTAAGGTAACGCTAGAAGCGGGAAAATTAGGAAAATTACGCTATGGTTATGCGAGTCGCACCCATTTAGGTCCGGTTCGCCAAGATGTGGATGCACTTTGGGATTTAGCTATTCACGATATTAGTATATTTAACCATTGGTTGGGAGAATATCCCCATCAAGTACAAGCGCAAGGAAAGATTTGGTTACAAGGCGATCGCCGTACTGCTTTGTCTCCTGACGGGTTAGCAGACATGGTATGGGTTAATTTATATTATCCTAGCGGATTTCAAGCCACTATTCATCTGTGTTGGTGTAATCCCGATAAACAGCGTCGTCTTTGTGTAGTAGGGAGTGAAGGGACGTTAATTTTTGATGAAATGTTGAAGGATGAACCCTTAGTATTGCAACAGGGTTATCTGCAACAACAAGGGGAAAAATTTATTCCTGAAGGACAAGAAAAACAGGTGATTTCTGTAGAAAAAGCGGAACCCTTAAAAGAAGTGTGCGATCGCTTTTTAGAGAGTGTGAGAACAAATACGGTGTGTGACTTTTCTTCGGGAGTGGTTGCCACAAAATTAGTGCAGATTTTGACTTGTTTAAGTGATTCAATGCGAGAAAATGGGTCACTTATGACTATTCCTGAGTTAGATTTTGATTCAAACTCTTAATGGTATTAACAACTCTGGTTATATCGAGTTAGGAACCAACCTATTTTAAAAAAGTTCTGAAGAGTCGTAAAAAGAAACCGATGATAATCATTATAGATGACAGCAAAACGACGGTCTGTGCTATGGTGTAAGAGAATATTGCTATTGCTTTTTTAGAGGGACTGAATGGATATCCTGACAGAAGGAGGAGGACTACTCCAACAACGAGACTATACTCTCATCATTGATAAAAGCGAGAAAATGTCCATAGCTACCACCTTAAGCCAAACAACTGTTTGGTCTATTATCAAAGATACGACTATAGCCATAGCTAATGAATGTGAAAAACTTGATTTTGATGGACTGACTTTTTACTTATATGCAGATGATTTTCAACGTTATCAGGGTTTATCCAAAGAGGAAATTGAGGAGATTTTGAGCCAAACGAAACCTTCAGGAGAAGCCCATTTATTTGAAGTTCTTAATGATGCCCTAAATCAATATTTTTCTCGACGTTCTCTGGGTTATTCCAAGCCTCAAGGAGAAACTTTTGTTATTATTACGGCCAGTCATCCTCTAGAGAAAAATAAAGTGGAAGAAACAATTATTGAAGCTTCCTTCAAGATAAATAAGGAAGAAGAACTAGGTATTTCCTTTATTCAAGTGGGAGGAGATCCTCAATTGGGTGAATTTTTCCAAAAGTTAGACGATGACTTACTATCAATGGGAGCTAAATTTGATATCTGTGACACCATTGCGATCGAAAAACTCGATGCCAGTCTCTTAGCTTCTGTCTTATTAAATGCTCTGATTGATTAACTGCAACTTTCGAGATTGGGGGCAACCTTTTCAGAAGGAGTGGAAATAGATAATGTGTATTTTGTCACCAGCCAAAACAAAAGTATAACCTGTTATAACAGGTTATAACATAGCTAAAGAAAAAAACGATCGCCTATCAACAAGCGATCGCTGCTAAAAATTCCACAAGGTTTTCTAACGTCTGCGTCTGACACGACGGGAACGGGAACCACTACTACTCCCAAACCCAGAACGTCGTTGAACGTTAGAGCGAGACTTGCCGCTATTTTCTAAGCGACTGGAACCAAACCCAGATCCACTGGACTTGCTCGCATTGGGAGACTGTCTATTACGGGTCGTATTGGAACCAGAAGAGGAACGGTTAAGGTTTCCGGTGGTGCGTAAGGTTTGACGATTTTTGACGGCGGCCGGGGGGGCGTTATACTTACTTTGATAGCGTTCACTAGCCTGAGTGTAAGTATTACCATAACCACCATAACCAGTCATTACGCCGCCGGGTTGATACATCGGAGGAACATAGTATTGTGGACGAAATAATAAACTTCCCAACGCTTGACCAGCTAATGCACCGGCAAACGGAGTCCAAAAATTGGACTCACGACGCACAACAACGGTTTGAGGTTGTCCGGTTTGGGGGTTGGTTTGGGTTTCGGTGACGGTGTGGACGTATTCGATTTTAAAATCTTCGGTGAGGTGCATCACTGCGTCATCTCCCGTCACTTCTAGATAGGTAGTTTCCCCTTTTTCTATTGCTTCGGGGGTGAGTCTGGCCATTTGTAAGTTTTGAGTCTTATAAATGGGGGGGGTTCCTGCGGGGGTATTCAACAACATCAAAGTATAAGTCCCGTCAGCATCATCGTATTCTGCTTGTTGGACAGGATAACGGCCCTCATTCACTTGGTTAGGAGGGGTGACACTGGTGTTATTGTTTTGAGGGGAAGAAGACTGAGTGGAGGTTGGAGAACTACAAGCAACGGTTGTCCAACAGAGGGTTATGGATAGGAAAATCGCTAATAATTTACGCATTATAGAGGTATGAGTTCGGAAAAATTGAGTAATAACTGATCGTTGGTGAGTTCGTCGCCAAACTGTGCGGGAGAATAGTGAATTTGTATGGCTTCTAACCTTTGGTTATAGTGAAGGTTAATTAAGGCTTTTAACCCATATTCTAACGCTTCTCTATCGGCTAAATTGGTTTCTAAGTCCGGTTCTTCTCCAGTCAAGGCAACGGTGATCATAACCACCAAGTTACGAGTCACAGGAAAGGATAAAGGCATGTTTTCATCTTCTTCTGAGAGAGGAACCTCGCTTAAGTAGCGTTGGGCCGAGTCGGTGAATAGTTCGGTAAAGTAGTCCCCGGCTTCTCCCTCCTGCCAAAAAAAGTCCCCCTCATTGGCAGCAGATTGCCAGTAGAGGTTCATTTGCAGAAGATTTTGACAAATTTGAACTAAACCTTCTCCAATCACCTCTAAGTCCCCCTCTGCGTCTATGGCTTCTCTCGCTGCGCTGTTGAGAACTCCTAATAAGGGAGCAATGTCATCTCCAGCAAGATGCACAAAGATGCGACAAACCACATAACGGGTTTTTCCGGTAAATTTGTTTAGGCGATCGCGCCAAGCACTCATGGGTTATTATTAAGACGCTTTATCATGATTAACTTCATTTTTTAGCCTATCATTTTTTTTGTTGTAATAACAAGTTATTTGGTCATTCTTGATTTATTTCTGTGATTCCTGCTGTTGCTAATGCTTCTAGAAACTGGGTTTCTGTTAGTTGAGCGATGCCTAATTTTTGTGCTTTTTTCAGTTTATCTCCTGGGTTTTTCCCAACAACAACATAATGAGTTTTAGAACTAGGAGAACTGGTTAAAGTTCCTCCTGCTTGCTGAACTAATGATTTGGCTGTTTCTCGGTTCATACTCTCAAGACTTCCCACAACTACCAGCTTTTTAGCTTCTAAAAGGATTTCATTTTTTACTTTTTCTGTTGTTTCTTCTTCTGTTTTTTTCTCTTCTTTTTGCTCTTGTTGTTTTACTGATTCAGTTTCTTCCTTTACATCAGTCATTGTTTCTGCTTGTTTAAACTCTTCTTTTTCCCTAGTAATTTTATCAATTTCTTGTCTTAGTTCAGTTTCTGCTATTTCTTTTTCCTGTGCAACTGTTTCTAGTTTCTTCTCTAATTTAGCAATTGTTTCTCCTTGATTCTTAACTTCTATTTCAAGTTTTTCTCTATCTTTATTAATTTTTATATTTTCTTCTTTCTCTTTCTGTAAACTCTTATTTTCTTTCTCTGCAGTTTCTAGTTGTTTCTCTAAAGATACAACGATTTCTTGCTGTTGAATCAAACTTTTTTCTAAGGATTCTTTTTCCTCAGTAATCGTTTTAATTTGTTGTTGCAGTTCTTTTTCTAAACTATGTTTCTCCTGAGATACA
>JASJBX010000025.1 GCA_030066295.1 Crocosphaera sp. | reverse complement strand
AAATGGGGTAAAAGTCTGTGGACTCTGTGTAAGACAGTACATGGTTTTTTAGACTGTGGTATGCAACGGTGAATGAATCAGAAACCTAAATCGTGAGGTTTAGGAATCACCGCCCTTTCAGGGCGCGTGAGGAGGTCAAATCAATATGCTAACGATCTCAATGAAAATTCCCCCCACACTCACTCAACCGAAATATTGATATACCCAATTGAAAACTGCTATGAGACTTCCACCCAAACGTCAGTCTCAGTAATATTATTTATTGTTTAACTGTGGAAAATTAGCGATATAGTAAACATCAGCATACGTTTATTTAGGCATCCGTGGTAATGCAAGTCTCATTGCGCTCTCGACCCATTTTTGATCTGTTATCCAGCGTTTCTCTCCGACGACTCCAGTATCTGATGACCTATTGGTTGCGCCATAAACAAGGACGCAAAATGGTAGTGTGGTTGTCAGGCTCTTTAGGAACAACCCTTATGTTAGAGTGGAACCCAAAACTGGTGGGGGCGACTTTAACCGGTATGGGGTTGATGGGGTTGGTTTATTGGGGTCAAACCACTAACTGGCAAAGTCGCTGGTTGGCTTGCTGTCAATTTTTGCAGAGTTGTCAAGGGAAATTGGCCATAGCCGTGATGAGTGGCGGTTTTGGGGCAATAAGTAGTTATATGGCTCTTTATATTTGGTCTAATGCTGAAAATCGCTGGTTAGCCACCGGCTTGATTTTACAAGGGTTCGCCACAGTGTTAACTTTGGGGTTACTCAGTTGGCAATTGTTTAATTTACCGAGAAAAAAACGGCAAGATCAATATCAAGAATGGGTATTACAGTTAACAGATACCCATGAATTAAAACGATTAATTGCTGTGGAAAGTTTATCTCATCTTTTAGAGGAGCAACAGTTAACGGCGACTCAAATTCAACAACTTTCTGGCTATTTTCGTCTCATGTTAACACAAGAAAAAAGTACAGTCATTCGTCAAGCGATCTTAAAAGGTTGTCAATTATTGGCCTAGATGTAATGATAAGGGTAACTCTCCCTGACTCTAATATATATATATATGTTTAGGCTTGATAAAATAATCAGAATAGCTTTTCTATTTATTCTAGCTATCTTCTTTAGCTTATCCTCATCCTTGATTAATACTCCTGCTGTTTGGAGTCATCGTCCCCATGATGTGGTTGATCAAGTCGAATTATCTGCAAATTATGGCAATAATCAAACCCTATTTATTATTGTTCGGGGTAATTTATTTAAGTCCCAAGATGGGGGTCAAACTTGGCAAAGATTATGGAAAGGATTAGATAATTTTGACAATTTAGTTACCCTTAGTTTATCGAAAAATGATGATGATATTTTATTTACTTCTTCCTTATTTTATGGCATTTATAAGTCCGAAGATGGTGGTCAATCTTGGGAAAAAGTTAATCAAGGTTTAAATATTAAAGAAACTAAAATTGATTTACTGGAAATTTCTCCCGACTCTGACGATTTTGTTGTAGCAGCAGACAGTAACAAAGGGATTTATAAGACAGAAAATGGGGGAAAAAGTTGGACTCAGATTTTCCAGAATAATCAACAAGTTAAAATTACTAAAATTGCCTTTAGCAAGGAACAACCAGGGACAATTTTAGTAGCAGATAATGTAGGAAATGTCAAAATATCAAAAGATAAAGGAGAGAATTGGGATGATTTTGTAACTTTGAATAGCAGTCAGAAAATTATAGCTTTACAATTTTCTCCTAATTTTGAAACTGACAAAACCATTTGGCTTGGAACAGAAAAAGATGGAGTTTTCAAAATTGTTGATGGTGAACTATCAGAGGAATTAAACAGTAGCAAGATAACCGATAAACTCATTCGGGATATCGCTTTTTCTCCTAACTATAATACAGATTCTACTCTATTTATTTCTACTTGGAATAACGGTATATTTCGCTCAGAAGATGGGGGTCAAACTTGGCAAAATTTTACTCAAGGATTAACAAAATCGGAACAAGCAGACGAAAAACAATTTAGCGCACCTCATTTTGATGAAATTAGACTATCTAATAATTTTCCCGAAGATCAAACCCTATTTCTGTCTGGGTTTGATGGTATTTTTAAATCAACAGATCAAGGAAAAACCTGGCAAAACTTAAACACTTTATCTTCTCGTATTGTGATTGGTTTAGCGGTTTCTCCTAATTATGAAAATGATGCCACTATTGCTATTACTGATTATGTTGGTAAGGCTCATATCAGCTATGATAGAGGGCAGTCATGGTCTTGGATGAAATCTGGTTTAGAATTACCTAATTTTACTAAGAGTCTTCGTCCTCCTATCGATGATCCAAGACGTTTTTTCGATATTGCTTTTTCTCCTAACTATGCAGAAGACAACACACTTTTCTTAGGATTATTAAGGGATTACATACTTAAATCTTCTGACCAAGGAAAACATTGGAAAATCATTAACTTACCCAAAGTTCCTAATACCTTTGTAAGAGGTACATGGTTAGGGATTTCTCCTAATTATGAAGAAGATAACACTGTTTACGTTGCAACCAATTCAGGAACCCTATATAAATCCACTGATAAGGGTGAAACCTTTTCAGTTCTAACAAACCTTAAACAACGGATTTCAGCCCTAACTATCTCCCCTAATTTTTCATCAGATAAGACACTTTATCTATCGAGTTTTGATGGTCTTTATAAAAGTATTGATCAAGGGGTAAGTTGGCAAAAACTAACCGAAGAACAATCCTGGCAAGATTTGGTATGGTTTGGATTAGCTATTTCCCCTAATTATGAAGAAGATAATACCTTAATTGCTGGTAGCAGTAACGGTGTATTTAAAACAACGGATGCAGGAAAAACTTGGGTTAGAATTGAAAGTCTGCCTTATAAAAACAATCAAAGTAATCATATTTATGAAATAGCCATCTCACCTAATTATAAAAATGATCAAACTTTTATTGTTACCCTAATGGGAGAAGGAACCTTTAAAACAGTCAATGATGGTCAAACCTTTTCATCGATAGATGACGATAAATTTTATTTATCAAGAATTAATACCATCCCTTCAGCATCAATTCCAATTCAGTTTTCTCCCTCTTATGCTGTTGATAATACCATCTATGGTTTTGGTTCTGCTGAACCCGAAATTTATAAGTCAACAGATGGGGGAGATAGTTGGACAATTATTTCCATTTCTAGTTCTAACAAAAATTTAATTGATTATCTTAATTACATTCCATTTGTAATTTATGCAGACCGAATCCATCTCTTTAAACTAATTATTGCTTTATTCATTGCTATGATTAGTTACTTAGTTTTAGGATATATTAAGGGGTTAAAAGCCAACCGCTTAATTATCAAGTTAGGAGGCACTTTTCTGATCTTTATTATCTCAATTATCTTACTATATTGAATCCAATCTCAATCGTTTAATCTCTGACAAGATTCGTGTAAAATTTTACGACATTTATCGAACTTATCCTTTGCTGTCTCTAATAAATCAGGGGAAATAGAAAAATCAAGGGGTCTGGGTTTTCTAATAATACGACCGGAACGAATATTCTCTTTAAAATCACCAATATTACGTTTTCCAGTAGTGTTTAAAACCTGATAGTTTTCCGAAAAACCTTCCTTGGTTTCTAAGAAATTTTGTAATAAGATAAAAACCGACTCGCTATCATTAATCAGTTGATCATAAGTTAGGAAAAAACTGCGTTCTTTACTATTAATAATATAGGCATATTTTGACAAAGTTTCTAAACGTTGAGTATAGTAGTCAACCGCATTTTCTTCGTTCCAGTGGGGTTTGTGATCAAGCATACTGACTAAAGTTCTGCTGGGTTCTCGAATCAAAAAAATAAAATAAAAATCCTGTGATTTTAACAGATCATTATTTAATAATTTCTTATCGTGTAACAGTTTATCTAAAATATAACTATGGTTCATTCTTAATTTTTCTAAATCTTGAAAATTGGTAAATTCTTGATTATGAAAATAAGCTTTGAAATATAATGATCTTAAATCAGTTTCTAACTGATATTGAATGTGACTTTCTCCATACCCTTTAATAGCTGGATTAGAAATTAAAATATGGGTCAATAGAGAGGAACCAGAACGCATATGACTGACAATGAAAAGAACTTTATAAGGTTCCTTCTTCAGAAAAACTTCATAAGGATTGTCACCATGATTAATCCTAAAATGAAAGTATCGATAAATAAGATCGTTTTTTAAATGTCTAATAGATTCTCGTAAATTGTTCATAGGTTAATTCAGGTTTGAAAATAAAATTAGTCTTGAATTTTAAGCCAAATAACTCTTATAATAAAATAGACTTATTATTTAAAAGTTCTTGCCAAGCTTCTAAAATGAGGTCATAATAACCGGCTTGTTCTAAAGGATAGGTTCCCTGTTCAATCAGTTTAATAAGTTGTGGCACAACTTGTATAAATTCAGCCGTATGTTTCGGTGGATGAATAGTCCAAGCGTGGGTAGACGATAAATTTGCCCTAATAAAATCGGTGTCTGCTAACCGTCTACTGGTCATAGGTTCAAAGGATTCAATCGCACCTTGAACCCCTCCTTTTGTTCTCCGTAGTTTTCGTTCAACTTTCGCAGCTAACCACTGCAAAGGTTGGGGTAAATATCTCGACCATAACGGCGGAAATTTCCACATTAAGGGGATGGGGGACAGTTGAGCAAAGCGTTTTCTATCCACTAAATAAGCTCTCATACTAAAAAATTTATGACTATAAAACCCTCTTTCATCTTTAAGAAAAGTTGGTGCATGAATAATTTTTCCTTCTGGATGAGGCGGGCCACAAAGAGGGCGAATAGTCGCAATAGTTGGTACAGAATTCATCAAGTTTATCCCTTGTGTAATCCAATCATATCCAGGATCTTGATGCAAGAACATATCGGCATCAAAGTGTAAATAATAATCGCTTTTTGCTGCTTCGATACAATACAAAGAAGCATAAACCGTCGACCCTTTCCAGTTATGAGTATGAGTAAGCATTTTAGGGGCTTGTTCGGAACCAAAATACTTCTCATAAATGGTTTTAATTCGGTCTGGATGGTAATCAATTTTTGCTACCCTATCCATGATTCCCTGGTCTATCAAAGTTTGACAGGCTTGGTCTAATTGTTCTTGACTTCCTGTGTCATATCGGTAACGTTTTTCCCCAATCAGTGGGGCTGTATCCATTGCCAAAACTCGCTCAACAAAAGGGTAATTACAAGAACGAATTAAATGGGGAATGGTATGCAGCATATAAGGAACATCCGTTCGAGCTACCAAAATCCAGAGTGATACAGGGGGTTGAATGGGTTTATGGGTATTCATCTGCTCATTAATAACTAGGGTTGACTGTGGAATTTTTCTAAATCACTTTCTGAATAATATTTATCAACTAATTTTTTAATCATCATAACATCTTCTTGATTCGTTTTCTCATATTCTTGTTGTTCTGCTCTAATTCTTGATAAGTGGCTTTCTATATTTTCTGATGTTAATAAAACACCAAAACTAGAGGAAGTCGGTGGTTGTTCATCTTCAGAATCAAAAACTTTATTCAGCACTAAATCCCCCAAGGGTTTACTAAAGTGGGAAGATTCATAATACCATTGCATTTTAGTCGTTTTATCTTCAGAATCTGGCACTGTTTCCGTTGTGAATTCGTTGTAACCGCTAAAATCCCAAATGGGAAAAGGAGCGGTATTAAATTTGGCAGCTTCTTCTTCGTTTATTTTCACTAATTTCCATTTCCATTCCTCAAATTTATCCCATAATTTGAGATGACGAATAATCTCCCACTGACGGGCATGACTAGGATTAATAATCAAACGAAAGTCAATGTTATCTTCGTAAGCAATTCTTAGTAAAGTTCGATAATATTCCCAATAATTTTCTCCCGTTTTTGTATTAATAAAACTATATTTTTTATCGGGAGGGGGTAAATATAATGTTGTGACGAAAATGTTCTCAGTAACAGCGAAGGCTTTTTCATATCCTCCCCCTTTGACAATTTCTTCTGGTTTATGTTTCCAAGCTCTTTGCCCATTGTTTAAGTAAGGGGTTCCTTTGTTTTTTGATTTTTGTTGACGAATGGTATTTAAGCTTGACGTTAACCCATCTTCTGACAAAAAAACAGGTAACATATCGTGATATCGATAGAAAAAATTAGGTTGATTATCAACAGTTACCGCCAGTCGTTTTTCACTAAAATCCGGTTTACTAGCGCGATAAGCATTAAACATATAAAAATCTAACCCCACCACAGTTTGCTCGAGGGGTTGTACTTTATGCGCGTGTTGAAAATAACGTAACAGTTCATAAAGACTAACGGCTGCTAGACCCAAATTATAACGGGGTTGGGCTTGAAGGTTCCATCCTGGATGGTTCGTATCGTAAGCTTGTTCGGCGCGAGAAGAGCCTAAAATGATGGCTTTGGGGGCTAAGCGGTTGACAATGGCGGCCTTAGCCAACCTTAAATGATCACTAAATTCGGGTTTTAACTGGTTTAAGCCTTTAATTTCAGGAGAACCTACCACACGATAAGGGTCAATTAATCCGTTAAAAAAAGCAAAACAGAGACTAACAGTTGATAAGGATAATAACCAGACTTTGAGATAGTTTATCGGCTTCATTGTCACCACACTAAAATTGGAAATATAAAAATTCACTAATTTTTGATAGTTTAATCAGACAGAGGAAATTAAACAAGGCAATCACTACCGACCAGGTATAACTTGGTCGCCATTTTAACCATTTTGGTATGGGATATCTTGACTTTATTTTGTAGGTTAAAAGGGCCGGATTATAATTATCCATGATTTGTTGAGTATTAGGTACAAAAGCGGTAATTAAAAACAAGATTAAAAATAATTTTTTGGGAAATTCAAAGCCATTGGTTACCAAAGAAAAACCATTAAACCCTATCATGGACTGCACAATATGTAAGGCACTATCTAGGGTTGTAGCCCTGAAAAAGACCCAAGCAAGGACAACAGCGATAAAGGTGATTATTTGGCCGAGAATTTGACCAAAAATAGTCGATTGGGTTAAGTCATGTTTCAGATAGTAACGGCGAAAATTATGCCAGCCATTATTAATGACTAAATAACAGCCGTGTAATCCTCCCCAAATGACAAAAGTCCAGCCGGCACCATGCCAAAGTCCTCCTAATAACATGGTGAGCATTAGGTTAATATATCTTCTTGTAATTCCCTGACGATTTCCTCCTAGGGGTATGTATAAATAGTCCCTTAAAAACCGTGATAAGGTCATGTGCCAACGTCGCCAAAACTCTGTAATATTAACGGATTTATAAGGAGAATAAAAGTTCAAAGGCAAGATAATGCCAAACATCCTAGCAATACCAATGGCCATATCAGCATAACCAGAAAAATCAAAATATAGCTGAAAAGTGTAAGCTAAAGCCCCTACCCAAGCTGCTAAAAAGGTTAGAGATTGACCTTGTTCTGCTGCTGTAAAAACAGGATTAGCATAAACAGCAATACTATCAGCTAAAACGACTTTTTTAAATAATCCTATAGAAAAAATGGACAAACCAACGGCAATGTTTTCCCAGTTAATACGATAGGTTTCCTTCTGTTCAAACTGGGGAATCATTTCTTGATAGTGAACAATAGGACCGGCGATTAATTGAGGAAAAAAAGTAACAAATAAACAGTAATTTAAGAAGCTACTATTTTTAAGTTTGTTCTGATAGGAATCGATTAAGTAAGCAATTTGTTGAAAAGTAAAAAAGGAAATTCCTAGGGGCAAAATAATATTTTGTAAGTTAAAATCAGAGGAATTATTGCCTAATACAGCAGTTACGTTACTAACTACAAAATGAGCATATTTGAAGTAGCCAATGCAAGCTAAGTTAGCAACAATTCCTATTATTAATAAACGAGAAGATAAGGGCTTATTTTTGATTGTTTTATTGATAGTATTTCCGAGGCAGTAATTAAAAATAATCGAGATAATAATTAAAAGAAGGTATTTAGGATTCCAGTATCCGTAAAAAAATAAAGAAGCAGCAACCAGCCAACCGATGGATAAAACACGACTTTTAAAAATACTTAAGGTAAAAAATCCTAGAAGAACAATCGGTAAAAATAGAAAAATGAATTCATAAGAATTAAATAACATAATCTTAAGAAATTTTGGCTAGAATGCTAACTGAACCATCGTCATCAGAAAAGTTAATGCTACTCTAGCACAAAATGTACGCTCGTGTTACGCTAGAAGTGTTTAAGGGACATCAACAATGTAAACCCAATCTCCATAATCTGGCTCTCTATTTTCCGTAATAGCAAACAACTTATCTTTTAATTTCTCGGTAATAGGACGATGAGAAGAAAGTTTAAAGGTTTCGATTTGTTTAACGGGGGCTATCTTGGCTGCAGTTCCACATAAAAAGACCTCATCAGCAATAAATAATTCTGACTTATCGATGGGTCTTTCAATAGTAGGAATCCCTAAATTTTTAGCTATGGTTAAAACACTATCCCTGGTAATTCCTTCTAGGATATCTTGTTCAAATCCAGGGGTGATTAGAGACCCATTTCTAATGATAAAAATGTTCATACCGGTGGCTTCACAAACTTTCCCCTGGGAGTTCATCAAAATGGCTTCATCAAATCCCGATTCCACTGCTTCTGTTTTGGCTAACGCAGAGGTAATATAGGCAGCACTGATTTTACCTCTGAGGGGAAAACTTCTGTCTTCTTGGCGAGTCCAGGAACTAATGCGACAACTAATACCATCAGGGGAAAGATAGTCTCCCATTTCTAATCCATAGACGAAAAAGTTTTTTTCTATATTGTGAAGTCTGGGGGCAATACCTAATCCTGAACTGTATACTAAAGGGCGAATGTAAAAGGATTGAGTTGGCTTATTTTTTTTGACAAAATCAATAATAATTTGTTGTAGTTTCTCTGGGGATAATTCATAATTGAGAAACTTGGCACTTTGACATAAACGTTGACAATGACGATCCAAACGAAATAATAGAATATGTTGGGGATGGTTAGGGTCAGGAATTCCACGCATTCCACCAAAAGCTGCCGTCCCGTAATGTAGGGCATGGGTTGCTATAGAGAGTTTAGCATTTTCAAAAGGGACAAATTCATTCTCAAAATAAGCAATGGGCAGAAAAGTGTGCATTGTGTCTTCCGTTATCCTTTCAGGGCTTCAGATAGTCTTGATATCCAGGACTTTTATTATAACTCTAAAATTGCTCCCTACTACCCTGAAATTTTTCCTAACCAACCCCTTAAATTTTCCTGTTGAAGCGGTGAAGGATTTTCAATTTGCACTATCTCATAGTTACTGGGTTGAGGTTGGCCTAAGGTGATAGAGAGGGTTCTTAATTCATCTTGGTGAAAGACGCTTACGGAAATGATTTCGTTGGGTTGATGGTCTTTCAAACGTTGACTTAAGTCTTCGGCTGTGACCCGTATTCCATTAATAGCCAATAATTCGTCCTCTGGGTCAATTCCCTCAACAAAGGCCGGTGATCCTTTCTCGACAAATTTAATGATTTCTTTATTATTTTCCGATTGAACTCTAATGCCTAGATAGGGAATATCCTCCGATTCTGTACTGGGTTTAACTTGTAGGCCAAAGGGGTTTAAATACTTATTAAAGGGTAATTCTTCTGTGCTATCGATATACAAATTGAAAAAGCTTTGTAAGTCCATATCTGCTACAGATTCAATCACTCGTTGCAGTTGATGGGGAGTAAAGCCAATTTCTGACTTGCCGAATTGTTCCCACATTTGCACCATAACATTATCTAAAGAGCGTTTATTTTGATGTTTTGCTCGAATTAATAAGTCTAAGAGAAGAGAGACTAATTCCCCTTTTAAATAGTAAGAGATTTGACAGTTATCGCTGTTATTATCCCGTCGATATAATTTAATCCAAGCATCAAAACTAGATTCGCTTAGGGGCTGAACTTTACGACCTGGGGTGTTTAAAAAACGGGTGATATCTTTGCTTAATATTTCTAAGAACTTTTTAGTATTATAAATACCCGCCCTCAAGGGAATAACCATATCGTAATAACTGGTGGTTCCTTCAGAAAACCAGAGAGACGGGGTATAGTTTTCCTGTTCATAATCGAAGGTTTCTAAGGCTTTTGGCCGAATGCGTTTCACGTTCCATAAATGGAAAAATTCGTGAGCGACTAATTGTAGGAAACGATTGTATTTATCTGTATCTTTAAAATTGAAACGGGAATAGATTAAAGAACAAGATTTTTTATGTTCTAAACCCCCAAAACTATTATGGGTCAGATGAAGAATAAATAAATAGTCATCGTAGGGTAATCCCCCGAATAAGTTGGCTTCTGTTTCGATGATTTTTTGGGTATCTTCTATAAGTTTGCTGGGTTGAATATTACCGGTTCCCCAAATAGCATATTGATGGGGTTTTCCTAAGACTTCAAAGGAGTAAATAGCGTGACTCCCAATCTCAAACGGACTATCCACCAAGGTATCAAAATCTTGAGCATAAAATTGGTTAACTTTTTCAGGGATAGGGGGTAAACCGGTGCTAACTTTCCAGCTAGAATTCGGGGGGATAATTTCAACGGTGATGGGCGTTGCTTCCAAGCCTGGAATGAAATAGAATAAAGCAGCCCCATTAAAATAGCCATGACTATTATCTAAATGGTTAGTTCTAACGGTTAATTCATTAGCAAACACTCGATAAGTAATCAGAAGATTATCAACTTCTTTGGTTTCAACTTCCCAGTGATTTTTGCTCAGTTTTTGACTAACTAGCTTTTTTTGTTTATCTTTAGAAACTGCTTTAAAATCTTGAATGTGTCGAGCATATTCTCTGACTAAATAAGAACCGGGAGTCCACACTGGCATTTTTAAATTGAGGACAGGATTTGACCAGTGTTCAATTTGTAACCCCACTTCAAATAGATGGGAATTAGGGTTGCTCATCTTAACAAAATAAGTTAAACAAGGTAAAGGATGATTGAGGGTCTTAGTGTCAGTAATAGTTGATTGAGTCATTATTATAATTAAATTTGTTTAGCAAAATGATTTAGCTGTTTAAGATTGTTTAAAAACAAAACTTGGCGAGAGGGATCACTTTCAAGACACCCTTGATGTTGCAATTGACCGATAATCTGTTGACAGTCACTCAGGGAAATATCAGCAATATCGGCTAGGTCTTGCTCAGGAATGTTGAAAATTTCTGCCCCTTCTTCTGTTAATTTACCATAGGTTTCTGCTAACTTAATTAAAGTTTTAATGAGCTTAATTTTTGGGGTTTGTTGATGTAATTGAAATCGACGATAAAGCTGACGAAATCGCCTGACACTAAGTTGCAACATTTTGTGCTGTACTTGGGTGTCTTTAAAAAGCATTTGCAAAAAGCGTTGGGCTGAGATACTGAGTAATTCAACATCAGAAAGGGCAATCACGTCTATATACTTAAGAGACTCGTCTAAGACCTCCATTTCTCCAAAAAAGTCTCCCTTACCAAGAATTTCTAGTACCACTTCTTGGTGATTATAGCGAGAACGAACCTTGACCCAACCCGACGTAATAAAGTAAACTCCTTTTCCCCAATCATTTTCTTTTATGATTTCTTCGTGGTGAGCATAATGTTCTTCATCGACCACAGACAGTATCCATTCTAACGTTTCCGGATTCGCTACACTAAACAGGGGGAATAGCTCGACGATTGCTTGAGTTTCCATTAAAGGGGTTTTCGGACAGCACTAAATAAGAGATTCAGGAAGATCAATGGATTGACTTTTCCTTATGGTTCAACCATTTACTTTAATCATAAACCCCACGGACACCATAAGTCTAGGGTGATCAGATATTTAAGGCATCTCAATTGTCTAAACTTCAAAAATTGTTATATTATCGTGAAGATCACAAGCACAACTAGGGAATTTTTATGGATAGAAAGTATCACGTTTACGGTATCGGTAATGCTTTAGTTGACATGGAGTTCCAAGTCACACCTGAATTACTACAAGAATTAAAGATTGATAAGGGGGTGATGACGTTAGTGGATGAAGTGCGTCAAGGGGAGATTATTGCTAAATTTAATGGCAATCTTTGTAAACAAAGTGGCGGAGGTTCGGCTGCAAATACAATGGTAGCTTTAAGTCAATTTGGTGCCAAGGGTTTTTACTCTTGTAAAGTGGCTAAGGATGAAGCCGGATTTTTTTATTTAGAAGACTTACAAAACTGTGGGTTAGATACCAATGTTCACGATGAAAAAGAAGTGGATGGAACCACAGGAAAATGTTTGGTTATGGTGACTCCTGATGCCGATCGCACCATGAATACTTTTTTGGGAATTAGTGGCGGTTTATCGGAAGCTGAGTTGGTTCCTGATGCAATTATTGATGCTGAATACTTGTACATGGAAGGCTATTTGGTGACTTCGCCTACTGCTAAAGCTGCTGCAATTAAAGCAAGAGAAATGGCAGAAGGTTCTGGGGTGAAAACCAGTTTTTCTTTGTCTGATCCCAATATGGTGGACTTTTTTAAGGAAGGATTATTAGAGATAATTGGCTCGCAAATTAATTTTATTTTTGCTAATGAATCAGAAGCCTTAAAAATGGCAGATACTCAAGATTTTTCTGAGGCGATCGCCTATTTCAAAAAGCTATCTCAAGGGTTCGCCATTACGAGAGGAGCGCAGGGATCAGTGGTTTTTGACGGGCAAGAATTGATAGAAATTAACCCTTATCCTGTAGAAGCAATTGATACTGTTGGTGCTGGAGATATGTATGCCGGAGCTTTTTTATATGGGATTACTCACGGTATGAGTTATGCTCAAGCTGGTGACCTAGCTTCCCGCGCTTCTTCTCGTATTGTTACTTCTTATGGACCCCGTTTAGAAACAGAAACATTACAAGAATTACTTAATGCCTAAAGGAGTAATGATTCCTAGGCTTAAATCTTCTGTTTTTTTCCGAGGCTACGGCCTCGGTTGCTTAAATTTAGTAGAATTACTGCTACAATAGTACAAGATAACTTACAAATAAATCTGGTAATAAAGAGGCATTCATGATGTTAAGTCAATTCCGACAACATTACCCTAAAGGAAGTTTAGTTAGCGAGTTAGTCACCATCGATCATGGTCAGTATATCGTGAGGGTTTTATTACAGCATAATGGTGTCACTTTAGGAACAGGATTAGCAGCCGATAATAAAGTTGAAATTGCAGAAGATCGAGCCAGAGAAAGGGCATTAAACAGTCTAATATTAGACCATAAACCCCTTGAAATTTCCACTTCTGAAAATTTGAATACCGAGGGTGGCCAAGGTGTTGAACAAGCAGAACCAATAGTCTCTTTACCCTCAGAAACTCCTCCATCTAAACCCAAAGTTGAAGTATCATCACCTCCCCCAGAAAAGCCCCTTGAACCTGTTGCTAAACAAGAGGAAATTAAAGCAATAGAAGAGGAAGAAGAAGAAGTAAAACCCTCCATTCAACCAACAGAAAAAACCCCAGTAAAATCCTCGAAAGACCGAGTTAAAACTGCATCAAAACCGAAGAAATCAAAACCTGTTGAACCAGAAATAGAAGAGGAACTCTTGCCTATTACTGAAGCAATGCAGGAACCAGCAATTGAAGAAAACACATTGCCTATTGATGAAATAGCTGAAGAAACAGAGACAGACGAGGATATCCCTGTAGTAGAAGAAGTGCTTGATTTTTCAGAAATTATTGCCCGTTCTAATGCAGAATTAAAGCGGTTAAAATGGACAACAGAACAAGGTCGAGAATATTTAATTAGAACTTATGGTAAGCGATCGCGTCAAGTGTTATCTGATGAAGAACTATTAGAATTTTTGCGTTATCTAGAAAGCTTACCCACGCCTTCTTAGAAGTGGAAACATTGAGAAATATGGTTTTAACCGACTTCTGCTTCTTTTCAACTGTAACGTTTATTTTCGTCCAGATACTTAGAACCCCATGAAGACTTTATTTTCCCTCCCAAACATCCCTTCTTGCGCTTGGAAACGTCCTATTGGTCAAGAGTGGGAGCATCCCTACACAGTACGCTATGCTAGTAATTTAGATGACGGTCCTTGGCACGGAATGCCTTTAGGGGGGTTTGGGTCTGGTTGTATTGGCCGTTCCCCTCGTGGTGACTTTAACCTTTGGCATTTGGACGGGGGAGAACATATTTTTAAAAGTATCCCATCCTGTCAGTTTAGTATTTTTGAACAACCGGAAGATGGACCAGCACAAGTTTATGCGTTAGCCACGGAACCTCCAGAAGACAATACCTTATCCCGTTGGTCTTGGTATCCCAAGGAAAAGGGAACTTATTCGGCACTTTATCCCTGTAGTTGGTATCAGTACGAAGGGGTATTTCAAGCAGAGATTTACTGTGAACAGTTTTCTCCCATTATTCCTAATAACTATCAAGAAACCAGTTATCCTATCGGTGTATTTGAATGGACCATAAAAAATCCTACAGATAAACCCATTACCATGAGTATTATGCTCACCTGGCAAAATATTGTCGGCTGGTTTACTAATGCTATTAAATCCCCTGAAATTACGGTTAGGGATGATGGTAGTCCTGAGTACGAATATCAACCCAGATGGGGTCATAGTACGGGGAATTTTAATCAGTGGGTACAAGATAATTTTCGGGTGGGTTTTATTCTTAATCGGTTACAACCCCATGAACAGGTACAAGAGGGAGAAGGACAGATATGTATTGCCAGTGTAACTAATCCTAGTGTTGAGGTTTTTTATCTAGGAAAATGGAATCCTGTAGGGGATGGTTCCGAGGTTTGGGACTATTTTGCCATGAACGGATCTTTACCAGATCAAGAAGATGAAACCCCCGCCGAACCTGGAGAACAAATTGCAGCAGCCATGGCCATACGGTTTACCATTAAACCGGGAAGAGTTAAGAAAATTCCCTTTATTTTAGCTTGGGATTTGCCCATTACAGAATTTGCCCAAGGGGTGCAATATTATCGCCGTTATACTGACTTTTTTGGTCGCAATGGCCAAAATGGTTGGGCAATGGTAAGAACGGCTTTAAAACATTCCGATGTCTGGCGTGAAAAAGTAGAAGAATGGCACAATTCTATTCTTAAACAGGACAATTTACCCGACTGGTTAAAGATGGCTCTGTTTAATGAATTATACTTATTAACTGATGGAGGAACCCTTTGGACAGCAGCCTCTGAGACTGATCCTGTTGGACAATTTGGTGTCTTAGAATGTTTGGATTATTGTTGGTATGAAAGTTTGGATGTAAGATTATATGGATCGTTTGGGTTATTGATGTTATGGCCTCGCTTAGAAAAGGCGGTCATGGAAGCATTTGCACGGGCAATTCCCAGCAGTGATGATACTGTTCGGATTATTGGTTATAATCAAGCCGAAGGGTTACGAAAAGCGAAAGGTGCAACGCCCCATGATTTAGGTGCGCCCAACGAACATCCTTGGGAGAAAACAAATTATACCAGCTATCAAGATTGTAATCTTTGGAAGGACTTAGGTAGCGATTTTGTTTTACAAGTTTACCGAGATTTCTTGTTGACAGGAGGGGAGGACATTGAATTTTTATGGGAATGTTGGGAAGCGGTTCCCGAAACGTTAAATTATCTCAAAGTATTCGATTTAGATAATGATGGTATTCCCGAAAATTCTGGCGCACCAGATCAGACATTTGACGATTGGGAATTACGGGGGATTAGTGCCTATTGTGGGGGGTTATGGATCGCTGCTTTAGAAGCTGCTCTTAAAATGGGAAAACTATTAATAGAAATACCTCCACAAAATATTAATTTAGAACCGAAAGATTACCCAGAATCTATCGAAAAAGAACTAGATAAATATAGCCAATGGTTAGAACAATCTCGTGCCATTTATCACGCTACTTTATGGAATGGAGAATACTATAAATTAGACAGTGAAAGTGGTTCTGATGTGGTGATGGCTGATCAATTATGTGGTCAATTTTATGCCCGTTTATTGGGGTTACCCGATGTAGTTGAACAGGAATATACCCTGTCAGCTTTAAACAAGGTTTATGAAGCTTGTTTCTTGAAGTTTCAAAACGGAAAATATGGGGCTGCAAACGGGATGAAACCCGACGGGACACCCGAAGATCCTAACTCCACTCATCCCCAAGAAGTTTGGACAGGAATTAATTTTGGTTTAGCTTCATTTCTGATACAAATGGGGATGAAAGATGAGGCATTAAAATTAACTGAAGCAGTGGTTAAACAGGTGTATGAAAATGGGTTACAGTTTCGTACCCCTGAAGCAATAACCGCAGTGGGAACCTATCGCGCTTGTCATTATTTAAGAGCGATGGCTATCTGGGGACTTTACTATCAGTTAAAATAGAATTGTAGGGTGGGCAATGCCCACTTTACTTGAATTTGAATTATAATAAAAATAGTGTCTAATTTATGTAATTATGGCAACCAACAATCTTTTAGAAGCATTTAGAAAAACTTATCAAAATTTTCAACTTCTACCATTAGTAACTGATGACAAATTAGATGATTTTAGAGTTGAGTATGGAACTCGTGTTAGATTAGAATTAGAACAAGTGCTAGAAGATTGCACTGATATTAATAATAAAGTAATTTTTACAGGACATCGAGGTTGTGGAAAGTCAACCTTACTGGCTTATTTTAGTCGTCAAATACGAGATAACTATTTTGTCGTCTTTTTTTCCATTTCTGACATGATAGAAATGTCAGATGTGAATCATATTAATATTTTATTTGCCATCGCAGTGCAAATGATGGCTAAAGCTGAACAAGATAAGATTAAAATAAAAGAGTCAACAAAGCAAAAATTTTATCAGTGGTTTGCTACAAAAACAAAAACCAATATTGAAGAAAAAAAACGAGAATTGGGATTAAATTTTAATTTATTTAGTTGGATAAAAACTCAACTAACAACTAATTCTAGAACTCGTAATGAAATTAAACAAGAATTTCAACGTAATATTTCTGAATTAACTGATCAATTGGATCTTATTGCTACTGTAATTAGAGAGCAAAGTGATAAAGAAATTTTAGTTATTATTGATGATCTAGACAAACTTGATTTAGGGGTTGTTAGAGAAATTTTTAGCGATCATATTAAAGTTTTAATGCGTCCCAAGTTTAGAATTATTTATACAGTTCCAATGGCAGCAATGCGAGATAAAAATTTACGAACGATTATGCAAAATGAAAGTAATAATCAAGTTAAATTAATGCCTGTTTCTAAATTTTTTAGCAAAGAAGAAAGCCATAACTCTGATGCTATTCCTAATGAAAAAAATGTCAATACTTTTCGTAAATTATTAGAAAAAAGGATTAATAATGATTTAATTGAACCTGATATTTTAGAACAAATTATTTTAAAAAGTGGAGGTGTTTTAAGGGAAGCTATCCGTATTATGAATCAATGTTGTACTGAATGTTTAATATTAATTAGGATGGAACCTGAACAAACAGACATCAAAATAAATAAAGATATTTTAGAGACAGCATTGAGAGAGTTAAGAAATGATATGGCTAGACCTTTATCGAATAATGATTATAAGCTTTTAACAACAATTTATCATAAATTTAATCCTGATGACGAGAGTGATCAGGATCAGTTTTTAGACTTATTACATAATGTCTATATTTTAGAATATATTAATGATGATTTATGGTATGATGTTCATCCTATTGTAAATGACTTATTGAACCGTAAAGGTTTCCTATTAGAAGAATAAAGGTTAATATAATTATGTCATTAGAAACTCCTTTAAAACTAAGTAAAGAAAACAATCTTAATTACCAAAAATTATTGAGTGTTATTGAAGCAAGCGAAAACACTTTAAGCATATTAATTGCTGTTTGTGATGATAGAAGATTACGAGATAAAATTATAGAAGCTTACGAAAAAGAATTATCCCCTAATATTGCCAGTTATCACAGTCGTCTTGATCAAAATGAACCCAGTTTAAGAGCAGCTATTTATAAAATTGTTCAATCAGAAGAATTCAAAAAAAATGAAAAATATACTCTTTTAACTATCACAGGTGCAGAAGATTTATTCTTCATTCGTAATAATGGTGAAAAGTCCCAACAAGAGAAATTTTTTGGTTATTTACAATGGACAAGAGAAGGTTTAAGAGAGTTTCCTTATCCTATTGTTTTATGGGTGACGAATCAAATTTTAGTTAATTTAAGTCGAAAAGCACCCGATTTTTGGAGTTGGCGAAAAGGGGTATTTCACTTTATTCCTGAACCCTCTTTAACTCCTGTTTTACCAGTGGATAATAGAATTATTTCTTATGATCATTTGAGAGAAGATTATTCAGATTCTTTATCTTTGGAAGATTTAGAGGAACTTATTAACAGTACGGAAAAGAAAAGAGGCAAAAATGATCCTAATTTAGTTACCCTTTATAATCGTTTGGGGGATGTTTATTTTAATCGCATCAAAAGTGGTGTAGCAGTTAATTTTCCTGATGAAAAAGAAAAAGCTTTACGGTGTTATTATAAAGCATTAGATATTTCTAGAGAAATTAATGATAGATTGGGAGAAGGTGACTCTTTAGGTAATCTAGGTAGTGTTTATCAATTTTTAGGACAATATCAGCAAGCTATCACCTATTATGAACCAGCATTAGGAATCTTTAGAGAAATTGGTGATAGATTTGGAGAAGGGATGGCCCTAACAGATTTAGGAAGTTCTTATCGATTTTTAGGACAATATCAAACAGCGATCTCCTATCATCAAAAATCTTTAGAAATATCCAGAGCAATTGAAGATAAACTTCACGAAAGAAATGCTTTAGGAAATTTAGGTAATGTTTATTGTTCTTTAGGACGATATCAAGAAGCTATCACTTATTATCAAGAATCTCTAGAAATTTCAAGAGAAACTGAAGATAAATTCGGGGAAGAAAAGTCTGTAGCGAATTTAGGTAATGTTTACTTTAATTTAGGACGATATCAAGAAGCTATCACTTATTATCAACGATCTTTAGAGATGTTAAAAGAAATTGGAGATAAATCTGGAGAAAGAGTCAATTTACTAAATTTAGGCAACGTTTATGGTTCTTTAGGACAATATCAGCAAGCAATTGCTTATTATAAACGATCTTTAGACATCTCAAGAGAAATGGGTGATAAAAGAGTCGAAGCAAGTTCTTTAATAGGTTTGGGTAATGTTTATTGTTCTGTACAACAATATCAGAAAGCGATACGATACTATCAAAATTCTTTAGACATCAAAAAAGAAATAGGAGATAAACAAGGTGAAGCTTCTTCTTATAATAATCTAGGAATTGCCTACGATTGTTTGGGAAAATATCAACAGGCCATAGAATGCTATCAAAAGTCTTTAGACATGAAAAAGGAAATTGGGGATATAATAGGGGAAGCTACAACTTTGTTGAAATTAGGGTTATGCTTTAAAAATCTTCAACGAAATGATGAAGCAATCAAAGCCCTTCAAAATGCTCGTCAATTGTATCAAGATATGGGACTCAATGAAATGGTAGAACTTTGCGATAATCAAATTAATGGTTTAGTTTCTGGAGATGAATGATCAAACTCGGTTGACGGATAACGTTACACGTCAAAACGATGATTATAATGTTGCACCCTGAGATAATAATTTTTGTTTATTGATAGAAACAGGAATTTGCTGCTGTTTCTCCTGATAATCTTCCTTAACCATTTCCCAAGTAACCTTTAATTCTTCTAATGCTTCTTGAGGACTGTCCCCAAACGCAGAAATATTCGGCAACTCTTGAAAATGCGCTAACCAGTCGCCTTGTTCATCCACATATAGATTAATCACAAAACCATCAAAATCGTAATTATCTAGAGACATTATTCTTCCTCCTGATATTTAATCAATCATTGAACTTGATCAAATTGACGGATAACGTTACACGTCACAATAATAATTCTAATATTGCACCCTGAGATAACAATTTTTGCTTAACTTGACAGGACCCACTCGCAAGCTAAAATTAAAGTAGTCAAATCAATAATTCTCCTCTTATGTATGACCCTAACGACCTATAAATGGACAATTGAGAAATGGCACGAACTGGTTGACTCTGGGGTGTTAGACGGACAAAAAGTAGAATTGTTAGAGCAGAATATCGTTAATATGAGTCCAGAAGGGATTGAACATAGTTATACTACCGAAAATGTAGTTATTTACCTGCGAAATTTATTGTCAAATTTAGCTCACGTCAAAGAATCCCACCCCATCACCTTAGATAACTCTGAACCGGAACCAGATATCGCTATCGTCAGACTCCCAGAAACTATTTATCGTCATCATCATCCCTACGCTGAAGATATTTACTGGTTAATCGAAATATCCCAAAGAACCCTCAAGAAAGATTTAGAACAAAAAAGCTTTACTTATGCGCGTAATGGTATCCCCGAATATTGGGTAATTGATTTACAAAATAAACAAGTAATCGTTCATACCCAACCTAAAGATAATAAATACTCAGAAGTGATTACACATCAATCTGGAATTATTTCACCTTTAGCTTTTCCCCAGGTCGAAATTGTTTTGCATAAATTGTTGCTGTTTTAAGTTCTTTCTCAACTAAGATAAATAGTTACCCTAACCGAATTTCAGCTAATGAGTTGATAGGCACTTCGTACAATCATAACCCACAAGAAAATAGACGAGAGTATATATATCCCAAAACGAGCAAGAACGATATTTACAGTACAGTGTATGACACTATGAATCACTCGAAATACAAAGAACCCGTATGCACAATAAATGTCTACTATGTTCACTGTACTAGACCAAGCTAAATATAGACAGACTGCATAGAAGAGAATCGGAAGTTCAAACAGATTTTTGAGATTATTCGCAGGATAATTTATCACTTCTGGAGTTATCTGAGTAAATTTTTCAGGGGTTGAGAGAAAACTCGATTCTGGTTTGTTAGCAAAAATCCAAGATAACCGCCGAATATACATATATATCCACACCACAAGGGTAAGAACCATGACTCCGAAAAATGGGACGAATATCTGTACTGTTTCAACGCTTGATTCCATTAGTTACCTCCAGAATGGTTTAATGTTATTATCTCTAATTAATTCTAAATTCTTCATTCTAAATTCTAAATTTCTACATTCTTTCCCGAAATAGCTGATTGATAAGCAGCTTCCCCAATTTTTAGCGCGTATAAACTCGATTCGGGGTCAATATATAGGGGTTTACTTTCAAAGAAATGGTCTAAAACTATCCTAGTATCCATCGCAAATAAACCCCGACGACTTTCTAATTCTATGGGTTGGATTCCCTCTGAAGTAATTAATTTTCCTTCCATTCCCTCAAAAATAATTTTACCCTTTTCTCCGTGGAGTTCAAAGGTGCGATCGCTGGCAATAAAAATATCCCCCTTACCATAAATTAAGTCCACAATCAAGTCATTTTTAAACAATAATTGAGCATCACATAAACAACCATGATAATAGTCTTTTTCTTGCCTATCCCAATACTTTTGATGGCAATTTACACTCTTAACTTCTCCAAATAAGTGCGTAAAACGATGAATCCTCGGCAACGCTGCCTTAAAAGGGAACCCAAATAATTGCTGATTAAATGTCCATCTTATGGGAGCAGGATTTTTCAGGTCAATGGTTATATAACGACCATAAAAAACCTTACCAATTTCGGGTAAATGTTTCTGCACAGCGCGGTGCATTCCCCCTAAAATCTCAATATGTTCGATGTGTAATAATTTTCCTTTTTTCTTGGCTAATTCTAATAATTCTACTGCTTCAGTATGATCCAAAGATAAAGGATATTCAATAATAACATTTTTATTATTTTCTAAAGCGAGTTTAGTAATTTCTCCATGCAGTTGATTAATATTACAAATAACCACTAAATCTAAACTTTTATCCGTAACTAAATCTTGCCAATTTTCATAAGAAGAAACATTATAAGCTTGACAGAAATCAGCCACATTATCCTTAGTATATCCTGTCACAGAACAAAGTTGAGATCGCTCATCTTCAATAAACGTTTCGGCCCGTCGTTTTGCTGCGTATCCGGTGCCAACAATACCCACTTTAACAGGATGAGAAAGCTGAGAAGTAAGAGACATCCTTACCCTACCTAATAAATATCCAAAACCCTATTATCCCACTTTCTGGAAATTCAGAACCCGATCTCATCGACTACCTGATGAATCAGTATCATAAATATAACTAATACTAATAAGTGAGGAAATATGGAAGGAAAACCTGATCAGGGGATCTACTGTTAAGCACTATTTACCTTAGGTTATAGACTTGATCATCTGTAGGACATTCTCCACTAACTTGTGGGTCTTTAAATATAAGTAAAACTTATTTTAAGTTTATTTAAGAATCTCATTACTAATGCCTCATTTACTATGGGTCTTTTTCCTTTAGTATCGAAAATGAGCTTATAGTTGAGGCTTATTTGCCTAAGCTTCACTATCAAGAGCAACCCTTGTATTACTTAAAAAGAGGACACAACTCATGGCAACTTATAAAGTTACCTTAAAGTGCGAAGCAGAAGGAATCAACACTACCATTGAAGTACCCGATGATGAGTACATTCTTGATGTAGCAGAAGATCAAGGACTTGATTTACCTTATTCTTGTCGTGCTGGTGCTTGTTCTACCTGTGCTGGTAAAATCACGGCTGGTACTGTGGATCAATCCGATCAATCTTTCTTAGATGATGATCAAATTGCAGCCGGGTTTGTCTTAACTTGTGTTGCTTATGCTACTTCTGACTGCACCATCGAAACGCACCAAGAAGAATCATTGTACTAAGTCTTGTAATTAAACATTTTCAGCACAGAATTGATAGTGATGCTGAAAAACACTCTGTACTGATGTAAACTAATTCATTCCATTGGAGAAGAGGACACAACTATGGCAACATACAAAGTTACTCTAATTAACGAAGCAGAAGGAATCAATACCACTATTGAAGTTCCCGATGATGAGTACATTCTTGACGTAGCAGAAGAGCAAGGACTTGACTTACCCTATTCCTGTCGTGCTGGTGCTTGTTCCACCTGTGCTGGTAAACTCACCAGTGGTAGCATTGACCAAAGCGATCAATCCTTCTTAGATGATGATCAAATCGGAGCAGGGTTTGTTTTAACTTGTGTTGCTTATCCTACTTCTGATTGCACCATCGAAACTCACCAAGAAGAAAATATGTATTAAATTCAGCTATTTAATAACAATAGCTGAATTTTCCAGGGAATTATGGCAGGGGCAGAAGTTAGGAGTCCCTGCTTTACTGTTTCAATTATAGGGAAATTTTTTGATTGAGGTGGGCGGTAGCAATTTTTTGTAATGTTCGATAGTTTAACTTACCTTGTTGATTTCGGGGTAGTTGTTGAACTTTGAGCCAATATTTCGGTTGTTTGACAGGACTTAATTTTTGTTTAATTGCATTTTTAAGAAGATTAACATCATTTTTTTCATCTTTGCTGGTATATATAGCTGTGACTGCTTCTCCCCATTGTTCGTCAGCCACTCCAATAATAGCAATATCTTCCACTAAGTTCGTTTCTAAAATAACATTTTCAATTTCTTTGGGGAAAACGTTTTCTCCCCCTGTAATTATTTTCTGGCTATTTCTTCCTAAAATATATAAATAGTTTTCCTCATCCAAATAGCCTAAATCATCGGTGATTAAATAATCTCTAGGTTCATAATTTGGATAATACCCCAAAAACAAAGATTTCGCTTGAATTTTAATGAGTTTTTCTTCTGTCAAAGTCACTTGAGCATGGGGTAAAACTTGACCTGTACTATTATTTCCTTGCAAAAAATATTCAGGTTTTAAGGTAACAATTTGTGAAGCTGTTTCTGTCATTCCGTAGGTAGGAGAAAGGTTAAGTTTATAGTTTCTTCCTTGAGTTAATAAAGAATTCCAAGGGGGTGCGCCTCCTAATAAAATTGTTTGAAATTGTCTTAAAAATTCAGGTTTTAAGGTTAATAGTAATTGTAACTGAGTGGGGACTAGGGAGATGAAAAAATATTCAAAATTTGATGAGGGGAGAATGCCTTTTTTTAAATTATTGTAAGGATAAAAAATAATTTTACCTTGGGTTAAAAAAGAGCGAAGAAACTGCATTAAACCACTAACATGATGTAACGGTAATATACAAAACGAATTAACTTCGGTAAGATTGAAAAAATCAGTAAATCCTTGAACTGATTCTGATAAAGTTTCCCAAGTATGAATGGCAAAACGAATATTTCCTGATGTTCCTCCCGTGGGGATCATGATCAAACCTTTATTAAGTAACGGCAAATTGTTTTGATAGCTTTTGATGTCATAATCAACATCAATTCCCAATATTAAGTGAGGTTTGATTAAATTTAATACTTCTTTCCATTCTTTTTTTTGCCATCTTGGATCACATAAAAAAACGTGACAATTGCTAATAATAGCAGCAATAAAAACAGCCAAAAAATTGAGATCATTGTTATTTTTGTTTACCAATATAATTCTAGGATAATTGATTTTCTGTTTTAATTGTTCCAATTTATAAATATAGTTTTGTATCAGTCGATAAAAATATTTTACCTCATAACCAATGATCCATTCTTCAGGTAATCTAGCTTCAATAATACCTAAAAGATTGCTCATATTTTTACTATTATTTATTGCCATCTTCTTGTAACCAACTACTATCAATATAATCCAGTTTAGCATAAGGTTCTAACGCTGTTAAAATGAGATTGCCATAACTACGATAATTAACTCGATTATCTAATAAAGCAACAATTCCTTGAGACTCTCTTAAAGGCATAACTGCCCGTTGTATTTCCTTCAAAGCGGTGGGCAAAAGATAAAATCTAAACCAATCTTTATGCTGTTTTTTATAGTAACTCACTTGAGCAGCAACCAAAGGATTTTCTAGGGAAGGAATAGGTAAAGTGGCAATAATTAAGAGTCGAGGTGTGGGCAATTTTAGCTGTTTTTCATGCCAAAACTTCCAACCACTAATTAAAATACTATTCTCATTAATTTCCGTTTTTTCAACCTTAACTTGCGAACCAAACTCCGCAGCCAAAAACGTCGCAACCTGAGCTTTAGAAGGAACATCATCGACAATAATTGTAATAGGTTTTAAGCTTTCATACCCTCCAAAAACCAGCTTTTTAACTTCTTCAATTAAGACCCTTTGGAATTCTGGTGTATTGGGCATCGGTAAGCGATCGCGGATATATAAATTAATCAATTCATTTTGACGATGTGGATGAAATTTTAAACATAAAATATCTTGACTTAAACCAATGGTTTTACGATAAATAGAAGCGGATTTTTGACTATCGAGAAATCCTCCCATCAAAACAATAGGAGACTGGGCTAAATGGGGAGATAAAAGAGAAGAAACATCTAGGGGACTCAAATGAATTAAAAATGTTTTCTTGTCCTGGTTAATGGATGCCCATAACAGTTGATTACTATGGTCAATAAGTTGAGCAAAATTCTGTAATAAAGGACTCTGATTAAGGGTTTGACAAAGATGACATAAACTGTCTTTTTCCTCTTGATCCAATAAACAACATTGATAGGGACTTTGCGGATGACTGAGAATTGATTTTTCTAAAAATAATTTAACTTCTTGGATTAAATTACCATAAGCAGGATAACCTTGTTGTAAGGTTATCCAAAAATCAGGAGAAATAGTCAGGGTTAAATAATCTTTAGTCCACTCCTCCAAATAATCCGCTTGATCGATTAAAGTTAAGATATGATCAGGAAATTGACCCTTATTTTCTAAGCGATCGCTCAACCAAACCTCAGGAGAAACAATCATTAATCCTTGAAACGTTGCAAAATCAACCCCGTGTTGATGATTAACAATCGCTTTATCTGTATTTAACCATTGTTGAAGATAGGGAATATCTTGCTCAATTAACTGTTTTTGAAAGCTTAAAGGAACCACCAATAAAATAGGGCGATCGCTCAATAAACAAGGCATTAAATAACTTAATCCATATCGAGAAAATGTGCTTCCTGTCTGAATTAAAGCTGATCGACCTAAACGCAACGCACGAGACACCAAACGGGCCATGGTTAAATGATGATCCCACAGGGGTTCTTTTTGATCCCGTAAAAATTCTCGTAAGGAAAGATGAACTTCTGCTTCTAAAAGAGTCATAGGCCATAATGTAACAAGAATAGATCCCACTTAAGCCATCATATCTATCCGAAGGAGTTGATGAAATGATAAATTGATGATCATGTGAATTTAATTAAAGGATAACAAGCATGGCTCAAATTCAATTTTCTCGTGGTGTTTCTGAACCCGTTGTACCTGAAGTCCGTTTAACTCGCGCTAAAAGTGGAAACAGTGGAACCGCAACTTTTCGCTTTGAAGGTCCTACCATTCTAGATGCTGAGAGTACCGACGACATTACAGGAATGTATTTGGTGGATGAAGAGGGAGAGATCGTCACCCGTGAGGTTAAAGGAAAATTTATCAATGGAAAACCCACCTCAGTTGAGGCTATCCTAATTATGAACTCCCAAGATGAATGGGATCGCTTTATGCGTTTTATGGAACGTTATGCTAAAGAAAATGATTTAGGGTTCTCTAAAGCTTAGTCTTTTTAGGAGTCAGGAGTCAGGAGTCAGGAGTCAGGAGTTAATATATCCCCCACACTCCCCACACTCCCCACACTCCCCACACTCCCCA
>JASJBX010000024.1 GCA_030066295.1 Crocosphaera sp. | reverse complement strand
GATAAGTAACTGGATAAAAATAAACCTTACTGTCAAGTGAGCGGGGGAGCAGGGAGCAAAGGGAGCAGGGAGATGGGTTACAGCTTGTTTACATTTCTTAAGACAATTAATTATATTTATGTCTGACTACTTAGTGGCTTTCATTACAGTGTGGGGCTTTTCGGCGGGTTAAGCTAAAATTAGGCGTTAATTACCAATAATGAGGAGGAGACTACCAATGAACGCATCAGAAAAAGCTCAAGGATTGGAAATAGCCACCAAGATCGCTTCGACTGTTCATGTATTTAAAACCCATTTTCCTGATGCTAAAGCGGACCTTAAACCTTGGCGCAATGATCCCGATACCCTCGAATTAGTGGACCCCAATTCCATCGATATTGGCTTTCATTTACCTGGGTGGAGTCCTCGGTTTCAAAGTCGCAGTATGTTAGTCCAAATTAGATTTCATCAAGATCCGGTGGATGAAACCCAACGGTTGATCGGCGTAGAGGTAACTGGATTTAATCATCAAGGACAAGCATGGCGGTTATCAACGGTGGAAAATTGGCAGCTAGAAGGAAGTTATCAACCGGCCACTGATATCGCCGAAAAATTTAAGTGTTTTTGTCGTCAAGTTTTTGAAGTCTTTAACCAAAGTAATAGTCGTTTTTCTTTGTAGGTCACGATCGGGCTTGTTTGTTTAAAACAACAACAGAAAAAGACAAAAATTTAGGGGTTGAGAAACCCCAATTCTAAGGTCATTCAGTGAGGAAAAATTATAGTCCAATTTGTTGAATAAATTCTTGAACAATTGCTAAATTAACCGTATCACGAATGATGATAAAAATGCCCAAACTGAGTAATAAAACCAACCCGGTTTGCATGATTCCTTCCTGAAGTTTGAGGGGTAAGGGTTTACCGAGTAACCCTTCGATGAGCAGAAAGACTAATTGTCCTCCGTCTAACGCAGGTAAAGGAAGGGTGTTAATAATGGCTAAATTAATACTAATTAAAGCCCCAAACTGGAATAAATTACCCAGATTATTTTGAGCAATACTCGCCCCATATTCGACAATTTTAACCGGTCCTGCTACTTGTTGGGCGTTTTCTTGAAAGTTACTAATTAATTGCCAAAATCCTTGCAGGGTTAACAATGTCACATTTTCATAAGCTTCTGCACTATAAGTAAAAGCTTCGAGAGGGTTTTGAGCGCGGTTAAGTTGCACATTGGGCAATAATCCCACGCCAATTTTTCCCTCTCCTTGCTCGTCTGCTTGAGGAATCACCGTTAAATTCAAGGTTTGCTCGTCTCTTTTGACTGTTAAATTCAGGGGTTGCTCCGCAGCATTTTTGACTTTGTCAATAAAGAGGGTGGTGGCGTCGGGAAACTCTCCCAAGGATTGATTATCCACCGAGACAATCACATCTCCTGACTGGATTCCTGCCACCATCGCAGCCGCATTTTCCTCCACTTGAGGAATCATTAACCCGGGTTGTAAGTCTTGAATGCCGATGGTGGCTGTTTGTCCCACTAACAGGAAATAAGCAAAAATAAGATTAGCGATGACTCCAGCACTGATGACAATGGCACGGTCGAAAATGGGTCGATTCCGCAGTAAGTCCGGGTCATCAGCAGCAATAGGACTGTCCGGATCATCATCGGGAAATCCCACAAATCCCCCTAGGGGAATGGCGCAAAGAGTATATTCCGTTTCTTTACCCTTGTATCGAGCTAAAACAGGGCCAAACCCGATGGAAAACCGAGTTACATGGATTCCCTGTAACCTAGCTGCCGAAAAGTGACCTAGTTCGTGAACAACAATTAATATAACTAAAACTGCGATCGCCGCCAAAACTGACATAATAAACTAATGGATATTAAAGATTTAACAAGTGTTTAGGAAAAAAAGCAGTGAAAATTATGGGGAATCTCCACTGCGATAAGCTTTAGACGAGTTTAAGGGATAAAAGGCGACTACAAACACCCATTTTCCCTAATCATCGTAAACTCGACATTCAACTGCGTCGGGGTTGTCATCACAATATTTTTCAAATTCAGTTTTTGGTTTTTGGGTTTGACGCTGGTGAGAAGCTTCTGCTTGAAGTTCTTCTACTGCATCCCAAGCAGCAGCACAGTCTCCAGAGGAAGCTCCTTCAGTGCTACAAACGTTTTTGGCGTTTTCTTTTTCTTGTTCGATTTGTTCGTTAATGTTGCTCATAATTGCTAGTCTCTTAAACACTCCTATTGATTATAGTTCATAGAAACAGATTAACCTGTGTTGTGACAAGTTGTTAGCTAACTTTTGCTTCTAGGGACTTGAGATATTCTGTATTAACCCTAGATTCGCGGGTTAGGGCAATTTTTCCAGTGCGTGCTACCTCTCGAATGCCAAATTTATTCAACATCTGTACGATGGCCACCATTTTTCCTGGGTCCCCTACCACTTCTACGGTGACGGTATCATCAGAAATGTCTACGATTCTCGCGCGGAAAACTTGAGCCACTTCTAATACTTCTGCTCGGTTGGTAGCGGTGACATTCACTTTAACCAACATCAATTCCCGTTCGACGCAAGGGGTTTGGGTGATATTGTTGACTTTGAGAACGTTAATCAATTTGTAGAGTTGTTTGGTTAACTGTTCAATCGTATTATCGTCTCCAGGTACGACCATCGTAATGCGGGAAACGCCTGATTGTTCAGCCGGACCGACGGCTAAACTTTCAATATTGAACCCACGACGAGCAAACAAACCAGCAATACGGGTTAAAACGCCGGCTTCATCTTCAACTAGGACAGAAAGGGTATGTTTCATGGTTTTTAAGGAGGAAGTCTGTGAACTACCACACGCTGACAGAAGGTACAGTGTGGGCTTCCTACCCAATAAACTGCTCTCTATGACCCGAAGGTATAGCAAGCCTTACGTTTAGGCGATAGGCTTTACCCCGCGTTCCGCAGGTCAAAAGTTGTGTTTTTCAGCCACCCTGTCCATTCTGCTATTCCAAGCTTTAAGAGGGACATCGAGGTTAGCGCAATCCTTAAAGGATTGGTGGTGTCTAGGTTTTGTACAACGGGGAGTTCGCCCACCACGGCTACTCTCTCTTATACCGCTTGCATGTATTATATCAGTCTTAATCTTAGAGTAACGCGCTTCAGTTATGGACTTGAAAATTTTACAGAAAATTTCTAGATTATCTCTTGATATTATTTTAAAGTGGACGGGTGCAGACAATTTGAAGGGACGAGCAAAGGTAAAATGCTTTTGATTCTAGGTTCATGGTTTCGTTTTTTACTGTTATTATTTTTAAGTTTCCTTTTAACTTTTTCTTGGTCTAATTTTCCTGGGGATAGGATTATGGCCTCTTCTGTCCCTACGGTTGAAGAACAACAGGGAAGGGAATGGTACCAACAAGGAGATATTGATCAAGCCATTACTACTTGGTTAAAAATAGTTGAAACTTATGAACAACAAGGGGACATTATTAATCAAGGTAAAGTGTTAAGTTATCTTGCTTTAGCTTACAGTCAATTGGGACAATGGCAACAAGCAGATCATTTTATGAAGCAAAGTTTGAACTTATTACAGTCTAAGCCACTGGATAATACCACTACTCCTATTTTAGCTGAAGCGTTTAACATTCAAGGGACTTTATTATTAGCTAAAGGTGAGCCGTTAGCGGCTTTGTCCAGTTGGGAGAAAGCAACAAAAACTTATAAAAAAGTTCAGCATCGTTCGGGGATATTACGTACCAATATTAATCAATCTAGAGCTTTACAAGCTTTAGGATTATATACACAAGCTTGTAAAAAATTAGCTGATAATTTAGTTAATGATAGCTTGAGTTGTGATCAGTTAACGTCTGAGAAACTTACTGGTTCATTATCTAACAAGTTAACCCCATTACAACAAGCTGGATGGTTAAGCTTAGCCCAAATTTTACGACAACAGGGGAATTTATCGAGTTCTCAAGCAATCCTAAATAACATTTTAGCTCAGGTGTCTTCTGCTGATATCAAAGCCTCGATTTTATTAAATTTAGGGCAAAATCTTATATTAGAAAATGATCTTGAAGGAGCAAAAGAATTTTACCAGCAAGCTCTGACAACAGCAACTAATCTTGAAACTAAGTTAAAAGCTCAATTATCTAAACTCAATTTATTAATTAGACAAAAATTATTCTTAGAAGCACAATCATTGTTAATCGATATAGAAAATAATTTATCAAGAGTTTCTCTTAATCAGACTAAAATTGATAGTCAAATTTATTTAGCTAATCTTTTACTAAAATGGAGTAACTTGGCTGAGTTTTCTGATGTATTACCATCCTGGAAAACCCTTGAAAGTCTATTACAAAATGCTCAACAACAATCGGAAATAATTGGCTATGAAAAAGGTCGTATTTATGGGATAGGTGAGCTAGGAAAATTATACGAAAAACTAGCTATTACTGTAAATTGTAATTATAGAAATGTGCAAAATAATAACTTAGTTAAATGTTCAGAATTTTATAATTTTTTTGATAGCAATAAAATCAATTTAAACAGTAATCAATTAAATAAAAAAGCCAAACAATTGACTGAAAAAGCATTAATTAAATCACAAGCAATCCAATTACCAAGTACAACCTATTTATTACAATGGCAACTAGGCAGAATTCTCGTTCGTATGGCAATGAAAGAAGAAGCAATCTTTGCTTATTTAGAAGCCGTTGCAAACTTAAAAACATTAACAATTGATTTAGCTAATAATCGAGAAACTCAATTTTCTTTTCAAGAAAAAGTTGAACCTGTTTATCGAGAATTACTAGGCTTACTATTGCCAAAAAACAATCAAGAAATTGCAAGGATTGAGCCAGGAAAATTAGAGCAAAATCTAGAACAAGCTCGGCAACAAATTGAAGCCTTACAAGCAGCCGAATTAAACAACTTTTTTAATGATATTTGTGTTGAAAGTGAGCCGATAGATGTCGCTGAAATTGATCCGAGTGCTGCCATTATTTATCCTATTATTTTAGGCGATCGCTTGGCTGTTTTGGTTAGTTTACCGAATCAACCATTAGCAGTTCATATTACTCAAATTTCTCAAGAAGAGTTAGAAAAACAAGTTAAACAATTTCGCTACAATATTGTTATCCGAAGTCAAAGAGCATTTTTTGATGATGGAAAAGTCTTATATGACTGGTTAGTTAAACCCTTCCTTGAGCCATTAGAAAAAGCTAAGATTAAAACCTTAGTATTTGTTCCAGATGGAATTTTTAGAAATGCACCACTTAATGCTTTATATGATGGTCAAAAATATTTGATTGAAAATTATCAATTAGCCCTAAGTCCTGGGTTGAACTTATTATCACCAAAACCCCTACAAAATCAGGGTTTAAACACACTTTTTGGAGGACTAACCGAAACATTCCAACAAGAAGATTTTGTTCCTTTACTTTATGTTCAAGAAGAATTAGAATTCATTCAAGCACAAGTTCCTAATACCGCTTTACTTAACGAAGAATTTACCTTAGATAATTTAAAAGCTATTTTAAAAGACCAATCCTTTCCGATTGTTCATTTTGCTACTCATGGTCAATTTAGTTCTCAATTTGAACAGACCTTTATTGTGACTTGGGATAGTTATATTAATGTATTGGAATTAGAAAAATTACTCAAAGAAAATGATCCCAGAGGAAGAAATCCCATTGAATTATTAATTTTAAGTGCTTGTGAAACAGCATCAGGAGATAGTCGCGCTGCCTTAGGATTAGCCGGGTTTGCAGTCCGCGCAGGTGCCAGAAGTACCTTAGCAACATTATGGTCAGTTAATGATGAAGCTGCTGCAGTGATGATGAAACATTTTTATGAACAATTAGCCACTAATAAACTATCAAAAGCAGAAGCATTAAAAGAAGCACAATTAACCATGTTAAAAAATCCTTGGTATCGTCATCCTTTCTATTGGTCTGCTTACACTTTAATCGGAAACTGGTTATAATCTTTTTAAGTTGAGTTAATAAAAAGATACTGTTTTACCCACACTCCCCACATTCAACTTCACTAAAATATTAAAAACTGCTATAACTGGCGATCGCAAAGTCTTCTTCTGCTCTTGACTCATTTTGTTAATTGAGTTTAGATTTTGGTGGAATCTTTTTTAACCACAATTAATAGTTCTTAAATGTATCAGCAGCGACTGGGAAAGGTTGACGATGCAACGGCGATCGCCCCCCTTTGGGAAACATTTCTTAAAGAAAGAGCCAACCATGATCCCTCCATCATTCTCAAAGCCGATTTTGACTACCTATCCTATGTTAAGAAAAAGTTAGCTTCTCCATCCATCTATGGGTTTCTTTTGGAATATGGAGAAAGTCAAGAAATCGTCGGATTTTTGTTCACTTATGTTCATGATGAAACCCCTACATTAGACTATGAAGATGTTAATGATAGTCCCTTTTTACCCCGTCGTATCGGTGGGGCGATCGGGATGTATGTTCAACCCCCACACCGCAAACCCGAAGCGATTGCTTTATTAATTGAAAGTGCGATCGCCTTAGCCAAAGAACTGAAAATTAGCGATCTTGATTTACTGATTAGTATTGAACAAACAGGGGTTCAAAAGTTACTTGAAAAGTTTGGCTTTAAAAAAGCTGCGATTCAATACAGTCAACATTATGACATCAGCGACAAAGATTTACCCAAGTTAAAAACATCTACATCTGAAAATATAGCCGTTAAAATGCCCACTCCTGGGAAGATTCCTTTGCGAGATCCCAAGACGCAACAACCTGTTATTAACCCCCAAGGAAAGCAGGTATTTTTACACCCAGTTAAAAATGAGCTAGGAGAGACTTTAAAAAGTCGTAATGGTTTACCTATTTATCCTACCCCATTACGAGATCCTCAGACACAAGAATGGGTATTTAATGAATTAGGAGAATTAGTAACTTGTCCTGTTATTTTAGATGAGTTAGGTAAGGTCAAAGAAAAACAGGGAATTCCTCTTTTCAAACAACCTATTTATGAAAGAGTTGACGGAAAATTAAGGTTAAAAAAAGATGATGATGGCAATTATCTATTTGAAGAGTAGTTAAGGAACTTATACAGAATTAACCAGTGATCACTTTGTTGGTGTCAACATCTAGTTTATTTTGTATAAAACGTGTTTTTCTAACGGGTGTGTTTTGGGTAATAAAGGATGGTTGAATTCACCAACATAGTGCATCCCAATGCGTTCCATAACCCGACGAGAACGGATATTTTGAGGAACAGTAAAGGAAACAATTTCTGATAATCCTAATTCATGAAATCCATAATTAAGAGAGGCTTTTGCCCCCTCTGTAGCATACCCTTTTCCCCAATAATCGTAAGCTAAACGCCAACCAATTTCTACACAAGGGGTAAAAAAACTGTCAAACTTGGGAATCGATAAACCCATCAATCCGATCAACGTTTCATTCTCAATTAATTCCACAGCCCAAAAACTATATCCATCTTCTTTAAACCGCGCTTGTATCCTTTCAACCAAGCGATCACTTTCTTCTTTTGATAACAACTTTGGCATAAATTCCATCACCCTTGGATCAGAATTTAGCTCAAAAAATGGTTCTTTGTCCGCTTCTTTCCACTCTCTTAGTTTTAGTCTTGCTGTTAAAATTTTCATCGTTTTTCTAAGAATAGTTTTCACATTAATAGATTAACGTTAAAATTTTATCCAAAGTCCAATCATAGTTTTCTGATAGGAGTTTAACTGATGAATGAACCGATTACCGTACCATTAGAATTAACAGACATCCTCAAAGAGCTTAAGCAGGATATCAAAGACGTAAACACCAAGCTAGATAAGCAATCAGAGAAACTAAACACCATTGAGGTGAAGCTGGCAACAATTGACACAGAAGTAAGAAACCTCAAGGAAGACGTTAGAGACATAAAAACTGTCCAAAATACTTTAGTCAAAGAAGTATCTGACCTCAAGGGTTTTCGTTCTCTCATCCTCCCCCTAGTCGTCGGTGGCATTAGTGCCGTTATCGGGGGAATCGTTACGGCGGTGTTGCGATTACCTGCTTTATTGTTGAAACCGTAGCGAGTGTCTTGACGGGTGACATCGTGGCTAACCTTTCCACAAGACAAATTCTTCCCAACTCTCAGGAATTTTGTATCATAGAATACTTTTGGCCGATGATTACTTAAGATTGTCTGTAGAGAACCCAGACGAGCCAAAAAACGAGGTTACACTGATCAGTGGTGTTCCCTAGACACTTCAACAGTCAAACAAGATCAACGTTCTCTTGATCACACAACCCGTAGAGTTGGTAGGAATTATATGACGAAGCGAACCTTTGGTGTCATCGGCTTGGCGGTGATGGGAGAAAATCTCGCCCTCAATGTCGAAAGTCGCGGTTTTCCCATTGCTGTATATAATCGTACAGCCAGTAAAACAGAAGAATTCATGAAAACTCGGGCCCAAGGCAAAGATGTCAAAGCGGCCTATTCATTAGAAGAATTTGTACAAATCTTAGAACGTCCCCGTAAAATCTTAGTCATGGTTAAAGCAGGTGCGCCTGTTGACTATGTGATCGAAGATTTAAAACCCCTTCTCGAAGAAGGAGATATGATCATCGATGGGGGTAACTCCTTATACGAAGATACCGAAAGACGGACCAAAGACCTAGAATCAACCGGTCTGGGTTTTGTTGGTATGGGTGTCAGTGGCGGTGAAGAAGGTGCTTTAAACGGACCTAGCTTAATGCCTGGCGGTACCAAAGCAGCCTACGAAGAATTAGAACCCATTTTAACCAAAATTGCGGCCCAGGTGGATGATGGACCCTGTGTGACTTTTGTGGGTCCTGGGGGTGCAGGCCACTACGTAAAAATGGTTCACAACGGCATTGAGTATGGCGATATGCAGTTAATTGCAGAAGCCTACGATATCATGAAAAATGCCCTTGGCCTCAGCAACCAAGAATTACACGAAGTGTTCACAGAGTGGAACACCACCGATGAACTTAATTCTTTCTTAATTGAAATTACCGCCGATATCTTCAAGTATATCGACCCCGAAACCGATAAGCCTCTGGTTGATCTCATTTTAGACTCGGCTGGACAAAAAGGAACCGGTCGCTGGACAGTGGTTAGTTCTCTTGAGTTAGGGGTTCCCATTCCCACCATGTACGCTGCGGTAAATGCACGGGTCATGTCTTCTTACAAGGAAGAAAGAAAGGCTGCTTCTCAACAGTTAACCGGTCCTACTATTAAGTTTGATGGGGACAAAAAAGCGTTTGTTAATAAGGTCAGAGATGCACTCTACTGCTCCAAGATGTGTTCCTATGCTCAAGGAATGGCTTTAATTGCTAAAGCGTCTGCTGAGTATTACAATAACCAAGTTAGCTTACCTGAGTCGGCTCGCATTTGGAAGGGTGGTTGCATCATCCGTGCTGGCTTCTTAGATAAGATTAAGAAGGCATTTGTAGACAATCCTAATCTACCTAATCTACTCCTTGCTCCTGAGTTTAAACAAAGCATCTTAGACCGTCAAGAAGCTTGGCGTGAAGTGCTAGTTTTGGCCAATGAGGTTGGTATTCCTGTCCCTGCATTTAGTGCTTCTTTGGACTACTTCGATAGCTATCGTCGCGCTGATCTACCTCAGAACTTGACCCAGGCACAAAGAGACTACTTTGGCGCCCATACCTACGAACGGGTTGATAAGCCCAGAGGTGAGTCTTTCCACACTGAGTGGGCTGCTTAAATTCTACTGATTGATAAAAGTCATAATGTAGCTTAGGGATCAACAATGGTTGATCCCTACAATATTTTGAGCCTCAGAATCTATCAATTGCTCTTTTTGCTAAGATTAAGATAAAGAATTTATGACGGCTGATGCAGTTGGATAATTATGTCTGAATTAATTGTTGGAAAAATATTAGGTGGACGCTATAAAATTATCGAGGTATTAGGGAAAGGTGAATTTGCAGAAACATTTCTCGCAGAAGACACTGCTTCTCAAAGAACTGTTGTCATTAAAAAACTGACACCAGTCACCGATCGCAACATTGATTGGAAAACGTTTCAAAGCTTCAAAGAAGAATTAGACGCAGAAAAAGTGGAATTACTAGTGCAGACTGGCGGAAATAGTTCTAATAGTCCTGATCTTTATGCCTGCTTTAAAGAACAAGATGAATTCTATTCAGTTCAAGAATATATTGAAGGAAAAACTTTAGCTGAAATTAGTCCTATTCTCCAAGAGCAAGCTTTTTCTTTTTATACTTATCTGTTGATAGCTTTACAATACACACTCAATAACAATCTCATTCATAGGGACATTAAACCAGAAAATATTATGATGCTTAGAAGTGATGAATTACCTGTAGTAGTAGATTTTGGTGAAGTTGAAAATTCTAAAGATTCTATGGAAAAAGCTTGCTCATCTTCAGAATCGATTATAATCAATTATCAAAATATAAATTGGAAAAGAGGTAATAAAATTTTAGCATTTGCATCAGGAGGAGCCTTTTTGGGTGGACTTATTGCTCAAATACCTGGTTCTATTATTGGAGCAATGATGGCAGGGATTTATGGAAGTATGGTTAAAGAGAAAAGAACCTAAAGCATGAGAAATTAATTAATGAATCAAATTCAAACATTACTATTTGCTTGGATATTCTTGACTTTTATTTTTATTTTGTTGGGCTACTTCATTTACTATTTTGATTGATAATCTCTCTTTTTATAGCAAAAACCAGCGATCGCAATCGCTGGATACCCTAATAAAATATTGTTGTTGTTCTTTGAGGAAATCTGATGGCGCGTTCCCAAATTTGCTAACCATTTGATTTCTATAAGTAAATTGTAACATCAAGCACGAACTTTTGTAAACAATATTTAAAATATTTGTCTTAATCTTGATTTTTTAGGTAGGATTGTATCTTATGTGGTTTTCCCCAGAGTACCCGTTCTCGTTTGTAGATCACCATGCCGGGTTTAGCTCCTTTGGGCTTATAGACGTATTTGGGTTCAGTATAGACCACGGGAACTTGTTCGCTTTGACGGGCTCGACTGTAATAAGCAGCCCAGTCAGCAGCACAATGTAAGTCCGCTTCGTTGGGAACCGCACCGGGTTCGAGTCTCAAGAGAACATGACTCCCCGCACTTTCTTGGGTATGAAACCAGAGGTCATAGTCTCCAGCAGTACGAAAGGTGAGGCGATCATTTTGCCGGTTATTCCGTCCAATCCACACTTCAAACCCGGATGGGGTTGTATGTTGATAGGGTTGGGACTCATCGGGACTGTTGGCGGTTTGTTGGGACCGAGAGGTTAAATAATTTTGTTGTATTAATTCTTCTTTGATCTCTTGAAGGGTTTGTAAGTCTTCAAAGGAGTAATAATGGTCGATTTGTTGTAAACTATCTTCGACTTGTTCTAAGTAATTAATTTCTTCTTGAACTTCGTTTAATAAGGGTTCCACTGCACTTTTTGCCCGTTTTAATTTTTGATGTTTTTTATAGAAAAGTTGGGCGTTTTGTATGGCATTTTTTTCGGGATTTAAAGGAATTTTTAAGGGTTTTTGGGTTTCAAAGTCATTTAAAGTCATAGAACCCATTCCTGGTTCCCAGAGATGGGAATGAGCCATTAATAAATCCCCTTTTTGTCGATATTCATCTGCGTCTGAGGATTGCTTCATTTTCTCTTGAAAATTAGCAGCTTTATTATACAATTTCTTCAGACAAGATTTGAGTTTTTGTTGAAGTTGGTGTTTTAATTGCTTGAATTTTTCTTGATTAATTTCTTTGGTATAGTAATCATTAATTAATGTTTGTATATTTATAGTGTGATCAATAAGTCCCCAACCTAAAACTGTATAACCTTGTTCAGTATAGCCTGGTTTACAATTTTTATCCTGTAAACTTTTTAACCAAAAATGCCACAGTTTATATAACTTGTTCCAATCTTTTTCTGTTAAAATTTCTGTAGAATCTTGGGGTTGTAAACCAGCTTCTTTAATCATAGAAGTAGCAACAACAGGACTTAAACCCCGATAACTATTTAATAATTGTTTTTTCAGAGAACCTGGAATTAAACTGACTCTTTCTTGCCATTTTTCTTGGGTTTCTTCTAACTTAGGAAATGTCCCCGTTAACGCGGGTGGAAGTTCGTATTTTTGTCCAGTTTGAACCGTTCTAACGGTTGACTGATTAGGGTTTACTTGGTGAGCAACGGTAACAATTTGCTGCTTATTATCTGTTAAAATAACATTACTATATTTGCCCATGACTTCGACAAAAAGATGCCAAACTGCTACATCCCCTGGACGTTTGGCAAATTGTAAATTAACCACTCTTTCCCAAGGAGAAATCATGGTTAAAGCAGTGAGAGCAAACCCATTTAACTGATGACGTAACTGATCACTAAATGTGAAGGTGTCGGGGTTTCTTGGTGGGGGATCTCCTATACATAATCTGGCCGCTTGAGGATGCCAAGAAATAGTTAACCAACTACGCTTTTTTAGGGTACGCAATGCGATAGAAATGGTATGGGGATCTCTTTGATAAACCTGTTCAACTTTAGCAGGTATCCAATGGGTTTGTAGATCATCACAAATAGCGGTTAAGGTGGTAACATCAACGGACTGCATAGGAGTTAATTAATTACTTAATTGTCTTCTATTTTCTCAGATTTTTGCCGAGATGAAAAGATATATAATATTTTTTCATTAACGTTCAGTTGGAATTAATGTTAAGGTTATCAGTTCTCCTGATTCGTTTATTTCCAAAGAATTGATAATATTAATTCTCTCGTTGGATAGTTCATCGATGCTTTCGTTTACTTCATCTTCTAACTGTTCATTAAGGGTTAATAAAGCTGTTTTTGCTCCTTGAAATAAGCTTAAGTTAATCAGAGGAATATCCTCAAGAATTGTCTGTTTTTGAGCTTGATTTTGAGTCAGACTAACCTGACGACATTGACTATTCCTTTGTTGACAAATAATGGTTTCATTGGCAGGAATTAATACTTTATCTTTAAACTCAATAGATTGAATTTCATTCAAAGGAATGCCGGTGGTATAACCTTTAAAACTAATAATTAAACTACGTTGATTCAAATCAATAAAGTTTCCCGTGGTCATATTTCCTGATTTCAAAGAAACCACTACAAAATCAGGAAAAGCAACTTGAATCTTTTTGTTAAGATTCTCTTGTTTATTTTCTTGAGATACTAGGAAAGAGGATAAGCTAGGAGTAGCAACAGCCATATTAGAGACTGTAACAACGGTACTTAATAATAAAACAGATAATAATCGTTTCATGGTGAAAACTCCTCAATAAAATAATAATAAGACGTTAATAATATGATACTATAGGGTTCCTGGCAGTGAACGAGATCATTGCTATTTTTTCTCATTTTTCATTCCCAGGAACTCTGAATCTCTGTAACATCTTAACTAAAATAAAATTCATTTTATTTGTTGACATAATTCTCGAAAATGATCCCCTCTATGTTCAAAGCTTTGATATTGATCAAAACTTGCACAAGCAGGAGATAATAGGACAACTTTTACATTAAGTTTCCGTCCTAAACTTAAACTTTTTTCCACTGCTACATCCATTGTTTCAACGATTTCATAATCATGATAATCAGCATCATCAAGACGTTTGGCAAAATTTTCAGATGCTTGACCGATCAGTAAAACTTTAGCAACTTTTGACTTAATTTGTGTGATCCATGTACTATTATCTCCTTCTTTTTCTTCACCCCCTGCAATTAAAATCGTCGGAGATTTCACAGATAATAAACCGACTTCTGCTGCATCATAATTGGTCGCTTTACTATCATTAATAAAGTCAATTCCATCAATAGTTGTGATATATTCTAAACGATGAGGAACTCCAGTAAAGGTTGCGATCGCTGAGGCAATTGATCCTTTTTCAATCCCGGCTAACCTGGCCGCTGCGATGGCCATTAATAGGTTTTGTTGGTTATGAAAACCTGGCATTTTAAACAGATTTAAGGGTAAAATTAATTCACCAAAAGCCACTACCCAGTTATCTTGAATATAAACCCCTTTACTGGGATCACAAAGTAAATTATCTTTGCCTTTTACCGTTGTCCAATAAGCATCGGCCCATTGATGTAACCCGGTTTGATGTAGATAAGGATCATCCCCATTAAAGATTTGATATTCGCTACGGTATAATAAGGAAGCTTTGATGGCGTAATAGTTTTCTAGGGTTTGATGACGACTTAAATGATCAGCAGTAAAGGTTGTCCAAAGGCCAATTTTTGGGGCTAATTTTTGGGATGATTCACACTGATAACTACTAATTTCTGCAATGATCCAATCATAGTTAGAAATGCTATCTTTTTTCAATTTAGATAGGGCTAATTCGCAAGCCGCATGACCGATATTACCACAAGCGGGTGCATTTAATTTTGCCCCTTGAAAAATGGCTGCTACTAATGCGGTGGTGGTGGTTTTCCCATTAGTCCCCGTAATACCCACCCAAGGACATGAGTTAAGATATCGCCAAGCTAGTTCTAACTCTCCTATGGTATCAATCTTTTGTTGACGGGCTTCTATTAGAAAAGGAATATCCCAAGGAACACCAGGACTAACGACAATTAATTTAGGCAAAGAACCCGTATTTAAGTTAGGCGTATGACCTAATTTGACTGTGATTCCTTCTGCTTGTAATTGTTGTTGTAAAGGGGTTAAATTAGCAGAAGTAGAGCGATCGCTAATTATCACTTCCCATCCGTCTTCTTTAAGGCATTTTGCAGCAGCAACCCCTGATCTTCCCAGTCCGATAATATAAGCTGTGGCCATCTGTTTTATGGCTTCCTTGTTTATGGATAAATTCTCCCTCATTTTAGCACTTTATGGGAATTAAATCCAAAATTTGAGAATGGAGAAGTCAAATGTTTATATTACAGTAAACAAGTTAGAGGAAATAATAAATATTCCAAGAAAAATAATCGCCAAATAAATTGATAAAATTGGGTAATGGAATTTTTTTCGTTTAAATCAACTGTTTGACTGCGCCATAATAGTAATGCAAGTAACCCCAAGTGAGACGTAATTAACAATGGTTGATTAATGTTAAAAATCGAGAATAATCCGACGGTTATCATTCCTAGATAACAGAGGATAATCACAGTACAGGAAATTTTAAATATTGCTTGTTTTCCTAATAAAATAGTAAAAGTAGTAATATTATATTCCTTATCCCCTTCGAGATCAGGCACATCTTTAAAAATAGCGATCGCAATGGTAAAAATCACCACAAATGCGGTCAAAATCAATACTTCAGGGACTAAAAAAGCGGTATCAGTAAAACACCGAGTAAAGTGCAAAAATAGACCTAAATTAACAATAACTCCCCGAACAGTAAAAATACAAAAAGCAGCCAACAAGGGGAACCGTTTTAAACGAATGGGAGGAAAAGAATAAGCAGTACCAATCAGTAAACTAATCAGGACAGTTACCCCTAACCACCAACCTCCTAGAAAAGCAACAATTAAAGCTAAAATGCCTGCAGTAGCCACAATATAACGCCCTTGAATTACAGAAAAATCCCCTGATGCTAAGGGAAGATAGGGTTTATTAATTCTATCGATTTCTTGATCTTCGAGTTGATTTAATCCGACAATATAAACATTGCCACATAAACAAGCGAATAAGGCAATGAATAAATGTTGAATATTATTAAAATCAAGTGTATTGTCAACTGTTGCTAAAGCAATTAAGTATAAAGCAAAGACACTTAAACTGGTTCCAACAATGGTATGAGGACGGGAAAACTCCCAGAAACTTGATAACCAACCCAGGGGGGTTTTCCAAAAAATTTTAGGACTATTAATAGAGGTTTGAGACATAAAAATTTAACGAACTTAATCCTGTGATCATTTCAATTTACTTCTGAGATATTATAGCAAAATCAATCGTTAACTTTTGCTCGATAGGGAAGATAAAACTTGATACACTTGTTGTACATAATTTTCAATGGAATACTTTTGTTTAGCTATTGTCCAGCCATTTTTTCCTAACTCTTGTGACCAAGAAACATTTTCTACAAATCTCTTCATACAGACTGCCAATGTTTCGGGTTCATTGTTTTGATAAAGTAACCCTGTAAACTCATTTTCAATTAATTCTGAAGTTCCTGCGTTATCATAACCGATGACAGGCCGACCGGTGGCCATTGCTTCTGCTGTTACTCGTCCCATTCCCTCATGGGTAGAAGACATCAAAACCGCATCTGAGGCAAAATAAGCTTTAAAGGGGTCATCAAGATATCCCCAAAACTCAACTTTATCTGTAATCTCTAATTGATGGGTTAGTTTTTGGAGATAGTTTTCGTAACTTTTTTCCCCTGAACCCACAATAATCAAACGAATATTTTGATGTTTCTTGGCTAATATTGCTATCGCTTTTATAGCTATTTCCTGACCTTTTTGGGGACAAATTTTACCGACTAATGAAAAAGTATAGATTTCAGTTTGAGCAAACGGGTAAGGAAAACTTAATTCATAAAATTGATCAAATTGTGATTGAAAAGCGACTCCATTATAAATAACAAAAATTGATGGGTTTGATTTAGTTGTAAAGTAATGAGCATAAATCGCTTGAGAAATAGCAATAGTTGCTGTTGAGTTTTTCAAACAATATCTTACTATCTCTTTTCCCCAATCAAAGCTAAAATTATAATCAAGATCAACAAATTCTCGAAGGTGCCAGATATGAGGTATTTTCAAGATTTGGGACAGTAAAAAGCCTATATTCAGAACAGTAGAATTACTATAGATTATTTCTATATTCCATTGATCGATAATCTTAGTTATTTGAGGAATCAATTGGAAATTAATCGATAAACGTCTCAGTTTCCAATAAAACTTTTTGAGAGGATTATTTGATCTTTTTGGCCAATCAATCCAACATTCAAAAGGAATAATGGCAAAAGGAATATTACGATATTTAAGATACTTTGTAATTTCACCTTTTTGGGGAATAATTACGTGGCAATTAACAGAATTGTTTTTTAAGCCATCAATTAAATTAAGTAGAGAACGATTAGCACCATATAAATCTGTATAATGGGAAAAAAACAAAACATTCATCTTAATAATTTATACTCATTTAGCTAAGGATTTGTTCATAAATCTCTACTAATTGATCCATGACTTTATCCATATTATAATTAGTTTCCACAAATTTTCTACCTTGCATTCCCATTTCTGGCCAAACTTGGGGATTTTTAACAAGATAGTCCAGTTTTTGTGTTAAAGCGTCTACATCTTTTTCAGGAACGAGAAATCCAGATTTTCCATCCACGATCGTTTCAGGAATACCACTATGAAGAGTCGATAAAATGGGTAAACCAATAGCTTGAGCTTCTTGTAAGACAGTGGGTAAACCCTCTTGATCTCCATTAGATGCTGTAATACTAGAAAGAATAAAAATATGACTATCATTATATACTTTTTTGACTTCCGTTTGCGACATTCCTCCTAAGAGTTGAATCTGAGGGGATACCCCTAATTGCTCAATCAGTTGAACTAGATTTTTTCTAAGACTACCTTTTCCTATTATTCTATAATTTATTCTACGGTCTGGATTGTCTTTAATGACTTTACTCACAGCTTTTATGGAGTATTCTAATCCTTTCTTTTCAACTAATCTGGCTACAGTTAACAATTTAATCGGTTCATTCTCACTAAGAATAGAGGGGTTAAATTTATAGTTTGTCAAGTTAACGCTAGTGGTAGGTAGTTTTTTTAACTTCTCAGGAGAAGCCCCCAATTCTATTAACTGTTTATTCATTAATGTTGTCAGCCCTAATACTAAATCTACTTTCTTAAATAAGGCTTTATAAACATCATGTCCTTTCATTTGTGGTAACATGGTCACATCTAAACCATAAAATGATACTAAGAACTTTTGGCTGGTAATTGCCCCTAAGTCTTTAAGAATCATTCCTTTAATTCCTATGATTCCAAAGTGACAGTGAATAATATCATAATTTTCGTTGATGGGTAAACAAGAAGCAGCAGAATAAAATATTTCTAGTAATTCAGAGGATTTTCCAGGCTTAACAAACTTTAGTATTTTGATTAAAATCGGTAAACCTTTAACGGGATTAGCTAAAAAATGAGTGAATACTAATTGAAAACCATTCTTATAGGCGACAGACTTTTGTTTGGGTTGATTATCATAATAGGTTTTTTCGAGTAATTTGTATTTTTCTACATCTGGATGTATTGTAGAATTCTTTTTAGGTTTACTGGCGTAAATATCTACTTGATGGCCACGATCAATTAACCCTGTAATTTGATTGAGAATAAAGGTTTCCGATAAAGTTGGAAATTGACCCAAGAGAAAAGCAATTTTCATGGTTTTACTGTTACCATATATTACCTAAAAAAGAAAACAAGTATATCCTTCGATAGTATCATATTTCTCTACTGTCTGTAAATACGATCTAATAATCAAAAGAGTTGGAATCATCTTTATTGTCCTCGTCTGGAATTATCAATAATTTTTCTATCCCCATAAAATAATAATTTATCTAAAGTTTCTAGTCTATTTTCCCAAATTTCAACCTGATAGGGATAAACCTGTCTATGGTTTCTCATCCAACTAGGAAATTGTTGTTTAAATTGTCTTAAGGTTTGTTGGGCTATCCTTAAATTTTGTGCTGATGGTTCTGCTGCTAATCTTTTCAAAGCATTTTCTAATCTTTTACCTTGATCATCAATTTTTTTCAGACTATTTTTGTCAATTTTCAACCGTTCTTTACTAGCTAAGAAATTCCATTCTTGTTGTAGAGCTTGATAACGAGTTAACGCTGCTTGAAAAGGTTGACGATAGGGTAAAGGCTGAGTGTTTTCTGCCCTTTGAATTCCCCTCAATAAATCTTGTAAAGAAGGGGTTAAATTTTCCGTGGCAAAAAGAGAAAAACCACTAATAGGTAGGTTACGAACAAATTGTAATTGATCGATAGTCACAGGGTCAGGAACCTTCAATAAACGTAACCCCGGAATCACTAAAGCCGATTGAGGTAAACTATCATCAAAAGCTAATTTAATGCGTTCTTCTAAGTTGCCAGTATCTAGAGCATAGGTCATCAAAACAATCATATCAACCCATTCTTGTTCCATCCAGGCTTCCCAATGTTGTTGCAAGCGAAAAAGGCGATCGCGTCGTTCAATGGGAAAGACAGACGCCGAAATAATCAACTCAGGGTTAACCTTTTTTAAATGACTCGATGCTGTCGCCACAAAACTATCAACCTGACGAACACGAAACTCCGTCCATTGATTCCATAAAGGATGACTGGGAGAAATTTCGATGGGATCAACTCCCGTCATATCTTTAAACAGATAACGGGAGGATTTACTATAACCAAACGTTTGATTAATTTGGGGTTGTTGAAACGGATAACGAATGTAATCAAATTGAATGCCATCCACATCATAGTTGCGGACAATTTCATCGAATAAAGATAGTAAATATTTTTGAACCCGAGGATTAGCCGGGTCAAGAAAAGCCTTTTTAAACTGTTGTCCCCGATCAAAATAATTGCCCTGTTTATCAGTAATCCCCCAGTCAGGGTTACGGGAAAGCACCGGACCTAAATAGTTTTCTGGTTGTCCCAAGACCTGATTATGCCCTTGGTTAGCGGCGGCAAAGACCCATACCCAAGCATGAAGTTCCATATTTCGTTCGTGGGCTAATTTGACGGCAGCTTTGAGGGGGTCCCAGCCCTTTGTTAAGGGATTTTGTTCCGGGGCTACCCGACTGGGATAAATGGGGTAACTGGCGTTAACCGTTTCCATGAACACCGTATTGATACCCGCCTGGGCCATGCGATCAAAGAGTAGGGCCAACTCTGCTTCGGAACGGGTTTTGACGATACTACCTCGATCTAACCACATGGCCCGTACTTCCGCTTGAGCAATGGGGCGATCGGTCGGATAATGATCCCAGAGACTACGACGGGCTTTTAACCAAAGTTGTCGGGCTTGATCGTACCGTCTTTGGCTTAATAGTTGCTCAAAGTTTTGCAAACTTATCTTGGCCTGGTTGAGCGCGTCTTGGGACTGACGCAGGGCTAAATGATTGCCGTTAGCCAGGGGTTGATGATGGGCTTGAGCAGCGATCAGGGTACTTTCAAAGCGAACAATGAGGTTGGCTAACTCCTCGGTCATAGTTTGGGCTTGTTGAGGGGAAATACTCGGTATGGTCGTCGTATTCCGACCATAATTTAACCCTTGAGGACGGCGATCGCTGATTAGGGTTTGGGAAGGAAGGGAAGAGTCGGGGGAGAGATCAATGTCAATGTCAAGGAAAGGGTTTTCTGAGTCCGTTGGCGTTTCTTCGGGTTGAGGAATATAGGCGGGGGGTAAAATGGGAAAGGGTGGTTGGGGAGGATTAATATCTAGTAAGTTACAAGGCGGAATCTCCACGCTATTTTCTGCCACTAACTGATTACTTTCATTAACTCCATAGCGATTTAAGACGGTTTTTAACCAACTGACATCAAAAGAAGGAGAGGTCACTCCATTTACCCCCCAACGCCATCCTAGAAAAGTAGTTTGCTCGTTGGTAATGACGGCGGGGGGTTTGTTTTCTGTTAGCCAAACAGCGAGGGGTTGGGCGGTGATGGCACTAGGAATAACCACACCCCCGATCAAGGTATCACTGAGATTGGCCTTGTTAACCACAGAAAGTTGACTGTTTTCTTCAATGCGGATGGTAGAAGGTGTGGAGTTGGAAAAACCCCAATAAGCTCCAAATAAAGCCCGTAACTGGTCTTTGACTGCTGATTCTGATAAATTTCCCGTCGGTCCGCTAATAATCAGATTCCCCCCTCCATTGACCCAAGTTTCTAAGGCTTCTGCTTGTTGACCGGTAATGGTTTCGACATTAGGGAGAAAAAGGGTGCGAACGTTTCTGAGGTCTTCGGCGGTTTTCCAATTTTCTGCTTCAATTAAACAAAATTGAATACCTGTAGCCAGCAGACGGTTGCGTATCGATGTCCATTGTTGTTGATTTTCAGTACTTTTAACCACTCCAACCTTACCCAAGAGTGCATGGGAGGGAGACATCAAGCAACTGGAGGCAATAATCGATGACAGTAGTTTTAATAGCGGTTTTGAGGAAAAAATGAGGGCTTGCTTACCCCAGATTTTTGTTGTTTGCCACTGAATTTTCCTCACCACAACACACACTCCTTATTGCTAAGTTCTCAAGGTTGATCAAATTTCGACTATTCTACCCTAACCGGACAGGAGGATAAAGCAAAAACACGATCATTCTCTCCTTTCTTGGGAGTAAGCAACCCCTAACGCCTTGGGTGGCGATGCTTTGCCCCCCAATCCTAATAAAGCCAATAAAGCGATCAGATAGGGCAACATATTTAAAAATTGATAAGGAAGATTGACGTTAAACGCTTGCATTCTCAACTGTAAGGATTCGGTTGCTCCAAATAAAAAACAAGCCCCCATTATACCTAGAGGATGCCATCGTCCAAAAATAATCGCAGCTAGGGCAATATAACCTTTTCCGGCCACAATTCCTTCAGCAAAATATTGAATGTGAACAAGGGCTAAATAAGCTCCTCCCAGTCCACATAATAGCCCTGATAAAATAACACAATCATAACGAATTAAACGAACAGAAATACCCGCAGTTTCTGCTGCTAAGGGATTTTGTCCCACTGCTCTGATTCCTAGACCAAAATGAGTGTAAAACAATAAATACATACTCAAAAATACGAGAAAAGTTAACAGAAATATAAATAAGTTTTCAGGAGAGAAAAATGGTTGTAATTTTGAACTGATTAGTTCTTCAAAAAAAGAGAGTTTCGGTAAGATATTTGTGCTACTGTCTGAAAAAACAAGGCGATTGAAAAAAGCAGTTAATCCAGCTACCGATAAATTAATTCCTAACGCTGCAACAATTTGATTAACCTTTAACGTCACCGATAAGTAAGCGTGTAATAATCCCACTAATCCAGCCACCACAGAACCAATTATTAATCCTAACCAAGCATTATGACTGAGAAAAGCCACGGAAGCACTGATAAATGCACCTGTTAATAACATCCCTTCTAAGGCAATATTTAAAACCCCAGACCGTTCTGACCACATTCCTCCTAAAGCAGCAAAAGCTAACGGAATTGATAACCGAATCGCTGCAGTTAAATAATCGATTACAAAACTAATTTCAGTTTCATTCATTTAGCTGTCTATAATTATGAAATAACCGAATGTTAAAGATGATAGCGTATCAGCTAACCCCAAGCAAAAAATTAAGGGGATGAATCAATAATAATGCTCCGAATATTGTTATCATAAGAATAACTCAAAACTCCATTTTAGCTACACACAAGGAGAAAGCTTAGTATGGCAACTGCACAGGTTACGAAAAACTCTAGCATCCGTTTTTATCCTACTCGTATTGACTTGTCTGCCGAGGTTCGCGAGGGGGTTGTCAGTCTTCTTTCTCAAACTTTGGCCACGGGCTTAGATTTGAAAACTCAAGCTAAACAAGCCCATTGGAATGTTAAAGGACTCGATTTTTATCAGCTACACGAATTATTTGATACCCTAGCAGGAGAATTAGAGGGGTATGTGGACATGGTAGCGGAAAGAATTACCGCTTTAGGGGGAACGGCCATGGGAACAGCTAGAATTGCAGCTAATGAGTCTTTAATTCCTGAATATCCTTTCGATATTGTCAATGGAATTGAACATATTCAAGCTTTAGCAGAACGTTACGCTACCTACGGGGCCCATGTACGTGCAGCAATTGATAAAACCGACGAATTGGGGGATGCAGATACCGCAGATTTATATACCGAAATGTCCCGTGAGATTGATAAACGATTATGGTTTTTAGAAGCCCATCTCACCAAATAATATCATGAACACCCAGAGGCAAGAAAATAGAAATCTAACTATTATTTCTTGCCTCTGTACTCCAAAGTAATTAGCTTATCGCTGCGGTACTACGAATGGCATAATGTTGTTCAGGAACGGGATAACCTGCATCCCCTAAAGTTTCACGAATGACTTTATTGGTATCAAAATAAACCTGCCAATAATGTTCGTTATTACAGTAGGGACGAACTGCTAAAACAGGGCCAGCCAGATTAAATTCTAAGATTTCTACATCGGGTCTCGGTTCATCCATAACGTTAGGAATTTGACTTAATCGTTCTTGTAATAGATTAATGGCTTCAGCATGATTAACAGCATGATTGAGTTGTGCTACTAAGTCAACCCGACGATAAGGGTTAGCAGAAAAGTTTTGGATATTATCAGAAAAAATCTTATTATTACCCACAATGGTTCTGACATTATCTAAAGTGTTAATGCTAGACACAAATAAACCAATTTCTTCTACGGTTCCGGTGACTCCTGCAGCCGAAATAAAGTCCCCCACACTAAAGGGACGGAAAATCACTAAGAAAACCCCCGCCGCAAAATTGGCTAAAAGTCCTCCCCAAGCAGCCCCAATGGCAACCCCCGCAGCAGCTAGTAAAGCAGCAAAGGAGGTGGTTTCTATGCCAAAATAGCCTAGAATGGCAACAATTAAAACAATTTTTAGAGAAATTCCTAAAAAGTTCGCTAAATAGGCAATTAAAGTGGGTTCGATACTCTGTCGCTTGAGGACACGAGACATTAAACGAACCCCTTTGTTAATTAACCATTGTCCCACTATCCATAAGGCAATGGCCCCTAGAAATTTTAAGCCAAAATTGGTAACTTGTTCTTTCAGGGTTTGGACAAAAACGTTAACCTGTTCTACCTGTACCTCATCAATGGGTAGTTCAACAGGTACTTGCAGTAAATACATAAGTGTAATCTCCTCACACTGTTATTACATTCTTTAAGATAGAGGAGAACTTAATTTAGGTTCCAAATTTTTCATAATTTGTTATGAATTAATCTTTTTTTGATTTGGTAGCATCCCATTTTTGTACAATCATCACTGAAAGTAATAATCACCCCAGTGATGAATCCTAAAAAGCTTCAATACATCTTCAAAACCTAAGATGATTCTTCTGAGTTTTTACCGTTTATAAAGTTGTTCCATAATTCCTCATTATTTATTAATTTTTTCCAATTTTCTTTATTTTTTTTCAGTCTTTTGATATCTTCATTAAGAGTTTCTAGTTTCTTATTCTTACGGTTTTCCACATGATTCTCTATAGCTAAAATGAGAAATTTATATCTACCAAGATAAAATTCATCCTTTTTAGCTATTTTTGGAAACTTAGCTTTTTCGACTAAGATATCTATAATTCTACAAAGATTATCTTTTTCATGAAATGCGATTTTCTCTTTATGTTTACCTTGATCTTGATCTTGATCTTGATCTTTCTCATTAGTTAAAAGATAAATCGCTTGATTAACTAATATAGAAGTCCATGCTAAATGAAAATCTTGGTTTTCGTCAAGATTCCATCCTGACTCAACTATAGCAATTCCTATATTACGCCTTTGTGTTCTACCTTCCAACCAAGTCAGTGACTCAATTAAACGTTCTCGTTTTTGTAAATTCGACTCTTTATTGTTAACATATATAGTAACAATACTAGCCAAGCCACCACTTAAAAGGGCAATAAAAAGTTTTTGCTTAGTTTCTCCAGTTAGAATAGTTTTTTTATTATTCTGACTGTTTGAAGGATTTGCCAATGTGATTGAGTTAAACTGTAATAACGATGTCAATAAAAAACTCATGATTCCGATTAACAATAAACCGCCTAAAACTTTTTTGATTTGATACTTTTTTAGGGTAACTTCACTCATATTTTTAAGTTCCTTCGGACTTTAATATAGTGAACTAACACAACATTCAAGAAATAGATTTCACTGTCTTTTTCATCGTTGACTTCAACAATAAACCATATTCAATTCCCTCTACTACCGCTTGATAAGAGGCTTCCAAAATGTTAGGAGAAACCCCCACCGTTGTCCAACGTTCATGACCATTACTCGACTCAATTAACACACGAGTATTGGCCGAAGTTCCCGCCCCTCCATCTAATATTCTTACCTTATAATCGGTGAGATGAAATTGAGCAATTTCGGGATAAAAATTCACCAAAGCTTTACGTAAAGCACTATCTAACGCGGAAACGGGACCATTTCCCTCTGCAACTTCTAGTCTATCCTCCCCATTTACTGTTACTTTAATGGTGGCTAAAGCATTGCTGTAGGGCATTCCTTCCCCGTACAAGCGATCGCAATGAACTTGAAATCCTTGCAGTTGAAAGAAGCTTTTAGTTTGTCCTAACGCTTGACGCATTAACAGTTCAAAACTGGCTTCTGCTGCTTCAAATTGATAGCCTTCGTGTTCTAATTCTTTAATTCTAGCTAAAATTTCACGGCAAGCAGCATCCTCTTTATTTAACTCAATACCAAAGGTTTTTGCCTTAGATAAAACATTACTTAACCCCGCCATCTCTGAAATAACAATACGCCTTTCATTACCAATATTTTCAGGTTTGATATGTTCATAAGTTAACGGATTTTTCTGCACCGCAGACACATGAATACCCCCCTTATGAGCAAAAGCCGAACGGCCCACAAAAGGCGCGTGATCATCCGGGGCTAAATTCACCATTTCGCTGATTAAACGGCTGGTTTTTGTTAGTTGCTTTAACTGGCTTTCTTCTAAACAGTGATAACCCATTTTTAACTGTAAATTGGCAACTAACGTACATAAATTCGCATTACCACACCGTTCCCCGTAACCGTTGATGGTTCCCTGTACCATTCTCACTCCTTCTACCACACCAGCTAACCCGTTGGCCACGGCGGTTCCGGAATCATTATGAGTATGAATCCCTAATTGTGGGCTGCCATCGTCTGATTGAATCTCTAACGCAGTAACCACATCTTGAACAATTTCACTGACAGTATGGGGTAAAGTTCCCCCGTTGGTGTCGCATAAGACTAACCATTCTGCCCCGGCTGCTTTAGCGGTTTTGAGGGTTTCCAGGGCATATTCTGGGTTATTCAGATAACCATCAAACCAATGTTCGGCATCATAAATCACACGCCGTCCCTGACTGCGAAGGTATTCAATGGTATCGGCGATCATGTTTAAATTCTCTTCTAGGGCGGTTTTTAGCCCCTCTGTGACGTGGAGATCCCAAGATTTACCAAAAATAGTTACCCATCGGGTTCCGGCGGCTAAAATGGCTTTTAAAAGGGGATCTTCTGCGGCCAGTTTATGGGGACGACGAGTGGAACAAAAAGCCACCACCTCTGCTTGGCTGAGAGGTTCTTCTTGTAACTTCCAGAAAAACTGCACATCCTTGGGGTTAGCCCCTGGCCAGCCGCCTTCAATGAAGGGAATGCCCATTTTATCCAGTTGACGGGCGATTTTCAGTTTATCTTCTAAGGATAAGGAAATTCCTTCCCGTTGGGCCCCATCTCTGAGGGTGGTATCGTAGAGCCAGATTTTATTAGCAGTCCCCATAGAATTACTTTGTTTCGGTGAAATGATTGAAAGAGCATTTTGTCCTGTTTTCAGATTACCTCACGATAGGCAGTCACCTTAAAAGAAAATAACTTTTATTTTATGTCCCCCAACTATAACGGAGTTTCAGTAGATCACAAAGATCCTAGTTAGGATTGCGGGGGAGCAGGGAGAACGGAGCGGGGGAGAAAGGAAATAGGATAAAAATTAAAATATAGCGAGTTAAATTAAGATTTCTAGAGATTTATAGCCTTTGAAACCTTTATTTTCTCTAAAATAGCTTAACATAATCTCCCCTTCTCCCCGCTCAGAAGCTCCC
>JASJBX010000154.1 GCA_030066295.1 Crocosphaera sp. | reverse complement strand
AGAGAAAATTAAATGTCAATGAAAAATGATTTTTATAGTCGGGGAAGATCGGTAAGTGACTCACGAGTAATTTCGGACGGCAATTCATCCCACGCTGATTTGTGGGTGTTTTTTTTGGGAAAATACAGCATGGACTCCACTTTCTTGAACTAATCCTTGTAACGTTTCGCTGACTGTTGTTAAGTCAGACGTTAGATCAGTTCCCATCAGGTTTGATTGATGGGAAGAAAGATCCAGATTACTGAGGGGTTCGACTCCCCCTGAATCATCTATCGTAGAATCATTAAAAATATCCAGATTTGATCGCGTCAGTTGATCAACCACAATTAATTCTCTCCTAAGTTCTGTTCACCCCTGTTGATGGTTAGAGGATTTTCTTAATTAACCCTCTAAAAAATAAGGAATTTACAATTGATTCAATTGTTCATAATTTTCTGGCAAAAAACATCAGTATTATTTTGGATTTTCCCATTATTACTTTATTTAAACTTTATTCTCTTTGTTTCTTTTATTTTCTCTACGGTTAGTCGTTGATGAAAATACGTAAATAAAAGGACTATTTTTATAACAAATCTGTTAACTTCGAGTAATTACTGATCAGTAATTATACAAACAACCGTAAAACTTCTCTTTTCTATGTTGATAAATTTATTTCTGAAATAGATAGGGTTAGATTATAAATTAAGTAAAAGATTATTATCAATAAATGCTGGTGTCCCGTCGGAGTTGACAGCACTAAATTGTTGAAAATAAGCACGAACTTGAGGGGGAAACTCAGGAAAATCAAATAGGCCATCACCGGCGGCAATATCTGACCAAAAATCTCGTAAGAAGGGAGCCAAATTTTCTGCTTCTTGATGGGGTATTTTTAACGGAGATGCTGTTAATAATTTCACCATAAACCCAAAAGAGCGATCGCCTAACCACTGACGAGAAATTTCTTCTAAATTGTCCCATCCCGGCACACTTTTAACCCGATGAGAGGTAATATTAAGACTCAATGAACCGTTAATCGGTCGTTTCACTTCAATGATACGATAAGGATGAGGATAACTCACTAATGAGCCGGTTGTGATTTCATAGATTCCTTGCTCATAGGCCACATCCTGTACATGAAGATGACCGGTAAAAATCAATTGACAGTTAACCGACTTCAACAATTTAAGTAACACAGAAGCATTATCGAGCATATATCTTTTCCCTAATTCATGGTTACTTTGTCCTGGTAAATGCTCAATCACATTATGATGAATCATCACTAAAAGTAATTGATCTTTTACCTGCGGTAACAAATCTTCTAACCAGGTTAATTGTTGCTCATCTAAACAGCCTAACTGTTTTCCTTCTTGGTTAAACCGATTGGAATTTAAACCAATAATTCTTACTCCAGGTAAAATTTCTTGCGTATAATATAACTGTTGACTGTTATAACCACAGTGACCATAATAACCAGGAAATTGATGAAACCCGATCTTCCCTTCTCCGGGAGTAACACAGGGAACATCGTGATTACCAGGAACCACAAACACAGGAAAAGGAAGAGATTGCAAGCGTTTACTTAACCAGTTATGGTTATCCACTTCTCCATCTTGGGTTAAATCCCCTGGTAAGAGGAGAAAATCTAAGTTAAGCTGTTCTAGGTGATTTAACACCTTTTCTAAGGCGAGAATACTGACTTCGACCAAATGAAAGCGATTAGCATGAGTTGGGATGGTGTGGGGAACCGCAACATGGGGATCACTGATAACAGCAAAGCGAAAGTTCATTACAACAAGTCTTTAACTATTGGGCATAAACAGGAGAGATTGATTTTGGCAAGAGTCCGTGTCCGTCAACACGTTAACCCTTTAAGTGCAAAATACCGTCAACCTCTGATTCTACCAGAATGGGAAAACATTTATCTTGATGTTAATCAACCCCTTCACTTAGATATTGGTTGTGGGAGGGGAAAATTTTTGTTACAGATGGCTCCATTGTATCCTCATATTAATTTTCTGGGGGTGGAAATCAGAGAACCTCTCGTCATTGAAGCCAATGAACAACGCGATCGCTTACAATTATCTAACCTCCATTTTCTCTTCTGTAATATTAATCTCTACATTAAGCCATTATTAGCGTCTTTTCCCCCTCACCTTTTAGAAAAGGTGACGATTCAATTTCCTGATCCTTGGTTTAAACGCAGTCACCAAAAAAGACGGGTGGTACAACCGAATTTAGTTCAGGCGATCGCTGATTATTTAGTTGACACGGGATCGGTTTTTTTACAATCAGATATTAAGGAAGTTGCTGAAGAAATGGCCGATAATTTCTTAACTGATACTTGTTTCCAAAAGCAACATCAAGACACCTGGTTACCGGATAATCCCTTTCCCATTGCGACGGAAAGGGAAATCGCAACATTGAATAAAAATGAACCTATTTATCGAATGTTGTTACAAAGAATAGACCCCTGAAAATCAATCAACAGCAAATAACTTGCCAAGGAATGGATAATCTGCGTGGAGTCACTCAAAGAATAGAGACTGGAAATGGAACTTTAGGTTATAATGAGCCATCCAAGTTTAAAAAATTCATATCTGAAAGTTGTGCTAGATTCTTATTACTTCTCAAAACTTTCTACCTTTATTCAAAAAGAGTTTCATCCTCTGCGTTTTTTTTCTAGTGTTACTGCTAGTTTAATCGCTGCTCTAATTTCCATTATTTGGGCTGTTTCTTCTAGTCATTTAATTTTTTCTGGTTCGTTATCTCCCTATATCTCCATTGGTATTGGTTTAATTCTAGTTAGTAATATTGTTACGGGATTATTGATTGCTTCAAGAACATCATTGCCTGGAATTATTCCCTCTATTCAGGAGCCTCCTGTCGCCATTTTAAGCGTTATTGCTAGTACCATTATTACTCAATCATCTGTTGATAATATAGAAACAACTTTATTAAGTCTCATTGTCATAATTATTTTGACAGGAGTTCTGAGTGGAATTGTTTTTTTTACTCTCGGTTTTTTTCGTCTAGGTAGTTTGGTTCGCTATGTTCCTTATCCTGTGATTGGGGGTTTTCTCGCAGGGACAGGATGGCTATTAATAGCAGGAATTATTGATAATTATACTGGTATTAAAGTTAGCTTTGATAATTTGAGTCACTTGTTTTCTTGGGAGATTTTAATTCATTGGTTTCCTGAGTTTTTCTTCGCGCTTTCATTAGTTATTATCCTGCGCTTTTACCGACATTTTTTGCTTCTGCCTTGTCTGATTTTTTTGACGGTAATCTTGTTCTATTTATTCTTATCAATCACGGGTATTTCTCTTGATGAAGCAAGGGGAATGGGATTATTAATGGAACCTATAAATCAGGAGAATTTGCTGCCACCCTTAACAGTTAGTAACTTAAAAAATGCTGATTTTTCTATTGTTTTTCGTAACCTTCCTCAAATGTTTTCTATCATTCTTTTAGGAGTCATCGGACTACTTTTAAATATTAGCGGAATCGAGGTAGCTTTAGAAAAAGATATCGCCCTTAATCATGAGTTAAAAATAACAGGAATTGCTAATATTTTATCGGGATTAATGGGAGGAGGTTTAACCAGCTATGTATCATTAAGTCGTTCAGTTCTTAATCATCGTTTAGGAGCTTCTAGTCGTGTTGTTGGTTGGTTATTGAGTGGATTTTGTGCCTTAGCTTTGTTCGGAGGGATGTCAATTTTATCTTTATTGCCTGAAATTTTGATCGGAGGATTAACTCTATTTTTAGGCTTAAATTTTTTAGTCGAATGGCTTTATGACGGTTGGTGGAAATTATCAAAAAGTGATTATTTTTTAGTTTTGTTAATTGTCGTTTCTATTGGTTATTTGGGATTATTACAAGGGATTATTGTTGGATTAATTGTGTCCATGATTCTCTTTGTTATTAAATCTAGTCGTTTTAGTATTCTCAAAAAGATTTCTTCTTTATGCTATTGTTCTTCTCATGTACAACGCTCATCTTTAGAAACTAAAATTATCAAAAAGCATGGAGATCGTGTTTATATTTTACAATTACAAGGTTGGCTATTTTTTGGAACGGCTAATCAATTATTCAATAATATTCGTAATCGTTTATATGATGTTGATAAACCTTCAATAAAATTTGTGCTATTAGACTTCCGTGTTGTCAATGGGTTAGATTCTTCTGCATTAATCAACTTTATTAAAATAAAACAATTACTGAAAAGTTATTCCGTTTATTTAATCCTCACCAACTTAACTATAAAAGATCAGCAAAAATTACAAAAACAAGTCGGGTTACAAGAAGATTTTATTCATCTTTTTGAAGAAATGAATATAGGTTTAGCTTGGTGTGAAGAACAACTCCTTGCCCAATATTATCCAACTCATAAAAGCTGTCACTTACTAGAAACCCAGTTAAGTAATTATTTGCCACCTTCTGTGAATATTGCCAAACTGATGAGTTATCTAAAACCGTTTAAATTATTACCAGGTGAAGTATTATTTACTCAGGGACAATTAAGTTTAGGAATGTATTTTTTGGAATCTGGACGACTTAGTGTTGTCAAAGAAATAGCACCCGGTAAAACTAAATGCTTACGAACCTATAAAAGCGAAACAATTATGGGAGAAATGGGATTTTATAGTCAATCTAATCATTCAGCTTCGGTGATTGCTGATGAACACAGTACCGTCTATTTTTTCTCAAGTCATGCTTTTAAGCGCATGGAAAGAGAGGAACCCAAACTGGCATCAGCGTTCCATAAATTTATTGTAAAACTATTAATTGAAAGATTCCAATATCGAGAACAAGAGATGCAAAATTAATTAGGCGATCGCCACCTATTGTGTAGATTGTCGGGTGGGTCTTACCCACCTGATAACTGCTTTAAAAATCAACCACGGGAAAACGACGGGTCGGACGGTCATAATCTCCTAAGTGATCATCGGAATCTTGATGAGCTTCATTGAGTTGTCTGACCCTGATTTCATACCTAGACTCTGAGGGTGGACGTACAATGATCGGATATTCACCCCCGATTGCCTCCCAGTTCCAATCTTCGATGGTTCTCGGTTGAACCCCCATTAAATCTTCACTGGATGTGGTTGCTAAAGTGTTGAAGTCAGAGGAACGAAGTACCTGGGAAACGGCACTAGGCGCAATGAAAAGAACGCTAACGGTAATCAAAAGAGAAGGGATAATTTTCATGGCATCTTTTGAGAATGGAATGATTATCTCCCCATGCCACACTTTGTTGATTTATTAATTAATAATATCGGGGAACTTTTTACCCCTATATAACTATTATAACTCAACTGTCAAGACCATTGCTTTAATTAACTTTTATCTAGAATTGTTATACTTTTTTACTAAAAGTTACCTAAATCTTCTTGTGAATCTTCAGTTTTCAAAACATTAAGATTTATGAAATAAACGTCATTAATTTATTTTAATTATCAAGAAAACCAATTGACTAAAATATAAAATGATCATAAAAATAGTGATCCCTGAGAAAATAGTTTATAAGATAGAAGGAATATTTGTTGTCAATGAATGTATAAAAATGAAACTTAACTGGTATTTATCCATCCTTTTACTGAGTTTTCTTTGTCCTAATCTGGTTTTATCCCAAGAAATAGACGAGAATCAAACATCCTTTTTAAAAGGAAACATGACCGTAGAAAATCTGCCCAAAGATTACACATCCTTTGAAATAGCAGATTTCTCTAATAGTAATACTCCAGAAAATAGTCAACCGTCTCCTGAGTCAACCCTATCCCATACCACAGAAGAAAACAAACAATCTAACCCAGTCGAAACGACGACTTCTAACACAAACAAAACCCCAAACTCAGAAGAAACTGAGGAAACAACAACAGCCGTTACTGATAGTTGTGCAAGCGCACCCCCTCAAGTTACCCATCCCCTCGTAGACCCCGTACAAGTAGCTGAAAATACAACAGAAACCTCTGAAAATAATGCTCAGGCTTTATCCTTAGAAAAACCGACTGAAATTGAAGAAGAAACCCCTGAAAATCAAGAAGAAAAAGAAGACAAAATTATCGAAATTTCTCAAGCTGAAATAACCCATTACCCGACTCTAGCTAAGGCAGATCATTTTTATCAATGTGGTGAAACTTTATTAGCCGAAAGGTTCTATCGAGAGGTAAAAGAACCCTTTGGCAATGAAGAAGAATTAAACCGTGAAATCTTAGCTCAAGCGATTTACGAGCCAGAATACTTATTGCCTGGAGGTGCAGTTTACTGGCGACTGTACCAAGAAAGTTTGAACGAAAGCGAAGTGTATAAAAGCAAGCGCATTGCCCCGTTGAAATTGTTATCAGAAGACCATCCAGAGTTCATCCCCGGTCATCTTAAATATGCAGAAATTTTGAGAGAAGAAGACCGTCCAGAAGAAGCGTTAAAGGTGTTAAAAGAAGCGGTTACCTTATACCCCAATGAAGCCCCCTTAGTTAAAGCAAAAATCGAAGCAGATGAACAGGCGGAAAATTGGTTGGCAGCTTCCTTAACTGCCCGTCAATTTGCTGTCTTTAATCAAGATCATTTCTTACGGGATGAATTTAAACAATTAGCGGATCAAAATTTAGATCGTTATCAAGGGGATCTCCAGGAACAAATGACCTGGAATGTGGTAGGAAATGCCATCATGGGGGGTATTGGGGCTGCTTTAATGGGGAACGTTTTTGCCCCCCTTTCCACCCTGCAAACCAGCTATCTTTTACTGCAAGGAGAATCAGCTATTGGGGAAAGTTATGCCGATGGATTTAAAAATCGTCTCACCTTAATCGAAGATCCCGAAGTAACAGGATATATCGATGAAATTGGGCAAAAATTAGCCAAAGTTGCCGGAAGAGATGAATTTGAATACGAATTTTATGTGGTGATGGACAAGAATATTAACGCTTTTGCCCTACCAGGGGGTAAAATCTTTGTCAATGCCGGGGCGATCGCCAGAACCTCTTCAGAAGCGGAAATTGCGGGGTTATTAGCCCACGAATTAGCCCATTCTGTCCTGTCTCACGGCTTCCAACAAATGACGCAAGGGGCGTTAACCAGTAGCGTAGTAGACTATATTCCTTATGTGGGAGGGATCGCGAGTAACTTAGCTATTTTAAGTTACAGTCGCGGTATGGAAGAACAAGCGGACTTATTTGGTACAAGATTACTGGCTGCCACTGGATACGCGGCTGATGGGATGCGTAACTTAATGGTGGTGATGGAGGATGAAAACAAAAACCGTCCCCCGGCTTGGTTATCGACTCACCCGGATACCAGCGATCGCGTCAAATATATTGAGGCAGAAATTGTCCGCAATAATTTTAATCGTTTCGCCTACGAAGGGGTAGAACGACATCAACAAATTCGCCAAAAAGTTGTCCAACTCCTAGAAGAACATGAAGCGGAAGAAAAAAGAGAAAAAAGTGAGGAAAAGCTGGAAAAAAATGAGCCAGACGTAAATCAAGAAAGCGAATAAAAGAGTCAGTCCGCAGCCAAGAATGGGGAGTAAAAACCCCATTCTCTTTAATTTTATTGGGATGATTTCAGGGAAATGACGGCATAAAAAGGATCAGCCCCCATCATCCCTAACATTTGTAAGAAACTCGGTAAATTCGAGACATTCATAATCACCTCTGGTTTACTAAACCCTGAAATCGACCTAAAATAGTTTTTAACCAATTGAATTCTCATAGCATCTGTTCCATCACGCCAAGCAGAAATGGCTTTTTGATAAAACATCCGATTAGAAAAACTAACAATCACCATACCCCCTGGTTTAAGAATACGATGGATTTCTGAAAAAATGGCTTCGGGGTACTGTAAATATTGAACTGAAACGGCAATCAAAACCGCATCAAAATGATTATCTTCTAAAGGAAATTTAGGATTATCGTTAAGGTTTTGAACAAAATAATGATCAAGACGAGGATTTTTTGCTAACTCTTCTTGATTCATTCCATGACCTTCTACATGGTCAAATTGAAGGTCATCCGGTAGATGAGACACCCAACTACTCATTAAATCTAAGACGCTTGTTTGGGGTTGTAATCGTTCTCGATAAAGATTAGTGAGTTGATCGATAAACCCCTGATCAACATGGGTCACAAAACGGGGAAAAGTATAAAATTCTTGATCGTTGTTGGGGTCCAGTTTTTCTCTTTGATGGGGAGTCAATAACATAAATTAAACCATTCTTTAATATTTCTCTATTTTATTATACTGAGTCATCATAGAAGTCTCATTATTCTATTATTATAAGGGAATTTGGTATAATTAATTATTCAACCATTGTTCCACCACTTAAAAGATGAATAATAAAATATTTTTAGAACGTATTTCTGATCAAATTTATGGGGAAGCTGTCAACTTATTAAGCAATGAATATTATTTTTTGAATGGGTCTGAAAATGGTGGTAAAATGAGATTAGCTAATTATTTTGTTGGGATATCACAGAGTTTTTCCGATGAATTTATTGCTTTTATTAATCATGTAGTAGCACAAACCAAAAATAATAATTTTCCTGAAATAACTTTGCCTGAAGGTTTTGCAAGTCAAGATGAAAATTTAACCGATTTTGAAAAAAATAACAAATTTTCTTTTGCGAGTTTTGATATGGCAATCACAGAAGATGGTTTGCAAAGCATTGAGTTTCAAGCTATAGTGACCTATCCATTTACAGCTACAAAGCTCAATCAATTTATTAAAAATAAACTGGATTTATCCAATACTTACATTTTTGCCAACAATAAAAAAGAAACTTGGACTAATTTTATTAGCATTTATCAAACTATTATGGGAGGAAAATATAAAAAGCCTATCGTCTTAATAGATAGAAATGTACAAAATCAAAAGACTAATTTTGAGTTTTATGCTATGCAAAAAGAACTAGGTATCCCTGTAGATATAGTGGATGTTGAAGATGTTTTTGAACAAGATGCAATGCTATTTTATCAAACAGCAAATAAAGAAAAGACAAAAATAGAACGCCTCTACAACAGGGTTTTACCTTCCGAAGCGATTTATGAAGACCATTATCCCACCAATTTAAAATGGGGATTTCGGTACGACAAATTGTATCAAGATTTGAAATTTATTAATCATCCACGAAAACTATTTGAAGTATCTAAACGACTATTACCTTATCTCGATCACCCTTTTAATCCACCTGCCTTCGAGTTGAAAAATGTGGTCTCCGAGTTCTTAAATGGCAGCCTTTCTTACCATGATTATGTTTGGAAACACAAAGAAGGTGCTGCAGGTTTTAGCCTTATCTTATCACCGACTGAAACTATTTTGAAACAATTAATAGAAGAGAACAGGCTGTTCGATTATGTGGTACAACGTAAGGTAAATTACAAAATATTTAAAACTGATGATGGGTTAGAAAAAATTGTAGAGTTGCGATTTATGACTGCATATACAAAGGAAAGTACAAATATTATACCTATGGCAAGAATTGGTCATTGTGTTAAACACGAAGATGGTTCGATGGTTTATAAAATTCATTTTGGTGATAATAACCGCTCAGGTTATGGCTTAGCTCCTGTTCTGATTTTTTCAGATTAAAAAAAACCCTGCACAGAGCAGGGTTAATTAACACTTGAGCTTGGATCAAATTAGGGTTATCAGAGTTTAGAAGGAGAAGGTTCCACGAAGGGTTCCAATCACTTCATCGTCAGCACCCTGAATGTTAACGAATTGATCGGGGTTAGCGATCCAAATCACACCAGGGGTGATAGAAATGTTATCGGTAACTTGATAACGGTAGAAGACTTCAGCCGTGATGGGGTTGCGACTGGGAAGGTTGAAGAAACCTTGTCTTTCCCCTAAATAGGGACGTTGACGACCCCCATGATAGGGTTGAACCCCAGCAAAGATACCTAAGAGGTTCCCTTCTTTGAAGAGGTCAGGGAAGGCGAAACCGCCACCACCAGTCCAAACCTCAGCACTCTTACCACGACCGATGAAACGAACGTTGGTGAAAGAACCATAGGCACTGAAGTTCATCCATTCAGCAACACGCCAGGTCATCTGACCACCGTAACTGTTGGTCACTTTACCACCAATGTCGAAGGGGTTGATCTGTAAAGGATCGTTGGCGTTATCGCCATTGGTGTTGTAAGCGAGGGTATCGGTTCCAGGCTCTCCAATAGAACCGCCAGCAAAGGCATTATTTAACTCAGAACGAGAGAAGTTAGCAAAAGAGGTACCCACTTCTCCAGGTCCGTAAGGAATACCAGAACCAAAGATGGGGGAGTCGGGTTTGTGGTAAGCGTGGACGTAGGTGAAAGCAATGTTAACCACATCAAAGAGGTTACCATTGATTTGAGCTAAGGCACCGTAGTTACCGTTGAATAAACCGTTACCGCCATCGCTTTCTGCGTACTCTTGACCAGTGGCCGGGTTGGTAGACTTACCAGTAATACAATCATCGCGGGTGGCATCTCCTCCACCGTTGAGACAAGGATTATTTGCGGTTCCCGCTAAATAACCGAAGCTAACGGAGGTGGGTCCGAGGATACTTTCCAGGAAGCCAACTTTGAAGCTCATACCAGCACCAGCACCACCACCGATACGGTAGATGGGGTTACGTTGAGCGAAGGTACTTAAAGAACCTTTACCACCGTCAAAGTCCTCGAAGAAGGGGTTTAAGGTGGGGACGAAGTGGTGCCAACGTCCACCCCAGGCGGTGACGTAGGTATCAATTTTCCAGTTGTCTAACGGCTCAATAGGCGCGTAGTAACCAACCCAGTCAATGGTTACGTCGTTATTTTCTTCGTTACGACGAGGCCCAATGTTAAAGGTTTGGGTAGCGGTGGGGTTGATTAGGGTATTTTCTGCGAAAGCGATACCAATGGGTTGACCGGTGTTGGGGTTAATGACCCGTAGGTTCGGCTCGTTTAAGGTAAAGCGATCGTTACCTGTACCGGTACTAGCGGATAAACGGGTAACTAAGAGGTCTTCTCCACTGAAACTGGTGTTGAAGCTTAAACGAATCCGATCTTGAAGAACCGCTTGGTTATCTTCAGAAGAACGGCTACCACCAGCAGCCGTTGCAGCCATGATCACTTCCCCAACTAACTTGGTGGTGGTGGAGAATTGGTGATCTTCTAAGAAAGCAACCCGACCTTCTAAGTTATCCACCCGTGCGCCTAAAGCAGCGAGTTCTGCTTCAAATTCCTGCATTAAACGCTTGAGCTTTTCGATATCTTCCCGAAGCACTGCAACGTTTTCTTGGATTAAACGTTCCATGGTGTTTAAACAAGCGTTTAAACCTGCAGCGAATTCCCAACGGGAGGTGGCACGGTTGCCTCGGAAGGTACGGTCGGGATAACCAACGATACAACCGTAACGTTCTACTAAGCTTCTTAACGCTTCATAAGCCCAGTCAGTGGGGGAAACATCCCGTAATTCACTGACGCTGGTAACTTGGTCCTTACCGTTTAAGTTACCTTCTTGGCTGTAGTTTTCAAGCTTTTGTAATAGTTCGTCTTGTGCCTGGGCAAGTTCTACCCCTTGAGTGGCACTTTCGTTAATTTCAAACTGGGACGCACTTTGAGCCTGAGCAGAGTTAGACGCAAGCACGACACCCACGAAAGCTGGACTAACCAGCAGGGTTTTCCATAATAATTTCAGCATTTTCAGCTTTCCTCACACCATTTAGATTGACTACAGAGTTTATAGCCTCACTCATCATCCTATTATACACAGCTTTTTTGGATTGGTGGATAGATAACTTTAACTTTTCATTAAAAAGGCTTACTATTAGTTTTTCTAAGATTAAACCCCAAGATAAGACATAAAGGTTACCATCGACACCCCTATACTCTAGGCTGGCATATTGAGTCTGACTGTTTTATAGTGTAGCGCGTATTTTCTTGCGGTGACCACTTTGTGTTAGAAAGTTATTACCGAAAAATTAGGGGTTTAAAGCCCCGCCGTTTACGGCGTATAGTTAGGGAAATTTATGTTAGAATGTCGTTGGTTGAAATCCCCGACCCCCTACTGCGTAGGCTAGAAAATTCTAGAGGCA
>JASJBX010000023.1 GCA_030066295.1 Crocosphaera sp. | reverse complement strand
GAGTCTTAACTTTCAGGGGTTCTGAAGATGCGTTTTCTTGTGCTTTTTGTAGTAATGCTTTTGCTGTAGTAGAATCTCCTTCTTTATGGCGGATTAAAGCTTTATGAAATAAAGCATCAAAATAAGTAGAATCTTGGGTTAATATTCCATCATAAATAGATTCTGCTGCTTGAGTTTTTCCTATATTTTCGTACACTTGGGCCAACTGAACTTTATTTTCTAAATTATTAGGTTGCTGCCGAACAATTTTGTTTAAAAGCTCAATGGCCTGTTGTGATTGTTCTTGGTTAAGGTAATAATTGACTAAAGTTAATGCGCTTTGAGTATCATTAGGATTATTTTTTATAGTAGTTTCTAATTGTTGAATGGATTCTTGAACTATTTGATTATCATATTTATTATCTGATAACCCATTTAATAGAAATAAACCGATTCCTATTAACCCAAATAAAGTTCCAACCATTCCCACTAAGGGCCAAATAATCTTAGGAGAAGGAGACAACCAATATTGTAATGAAGAAACATCTAGCTTAAGAGAATTATCTAAAGATTGATGATGACGGGATAAAAAAGAACCTTTTTCTAATTCAGAAACAATCCATAAAAAAGCAGCCGCGGAACCATTAACTTCAAAACAATATTCGTCCTTTTTAGAAACAATAGGAATTCCTGAATAAAACCGTTGATATTTTGCATCTGCTGCTTCTAAACGAGTGGTTAAAAATTGCAAATTCTCTTCAATTTGTAACCGAGTCATAGACCCAGAAGGAAGGCGATCACATTGTGTAATAATAAGAGCAAATCCATAGTCAATGGCCTTTTCATCTACTAACATAGCAATGGCTACGACTTGTTTAACTAATCCTTGCAATTCCTCAATATAGTTAGGATCTTTAACCAATTTTTCCCCATTAATAAAGACACAACAACTATGAGAAGAAAGAACTAAGTCTTGAAAATCAGGATGATTAAAATCACAATATTCTCCTGGAATATCTGACCAACTAAAATCACAAAGGGTTTTAACTTTCCTGTTATTTTTTTGTTTTAAAATAAACTCAAAGTTAGTCATTTTTAGTGTGGGTGGAGGGTAAGAACCGGTTCGTTTAACATAGTCCAAAATAGAATCAAGGGTCTTTTTGTCGTTTCCATTTTCGCATTCAAACCAAGTTTTCTGATGATTTTGTTCTTTATAAACTTGATTCATTTCTGCATAACTACCTGCTAAAAATACGGTTTTTCCTACGCCCCGTTGACCGATACTAAGCAGATTAAAATGGGGATATTCAAAAGAAGATGATGATAAAAAGTTCATAATTTGTAATTGATTCTATTTTTTAAAAAATTTGATTTACTAGCTTTATTTAAGTCAAAAGAAACGGTATTTAAAAAAAATTAAAGTTATATTAGAATAGCTCATGACACTTTTAAAAAGATCAGAGATTACTATTAACAACTAGGTTTTATCTTAGGGTCTGAAGTTTTATCCTTCATTAATTTTTCAATAAATTCTCGATTAGCAGGTTCATCAATTTCCCATTCTTGTTGCTCATTGTTCCATTGTCCTTTATAGATAGCATATTGCCAGAAACACGCTTGTTTTAGGTTAGAAGGTTCAAGATTTTTAGCTTGAATTAAGTTAGTTCCTAAGAGATTAGTATTGGTCAAATTAGCCGATAAAAGATTAGCTTCTACTAAATTGGCCGATGATAAGTTAGAATCAGAAAGATCCGCAAACATAAGATTACTAAAAGATAAATTAGCACCAGAAAGATTACTAAAACTCACATTTGTTTGAGAGAGGTTAGCCTCTTCTATGTTAGCAAAAGAAAGACTTGATTGTGACAAATTAGCTGACGACAAATTGGCAAAGTTTAAAGAAGCAAAGGTTAAGTTTGATTGAAATAGATTAGCCTTACTTAAATTAGCTTGAACTAAATTTGTTAAACGCAAATTACTTTGAGAGAGGTTTGATTTAACTAAATAACTATTGCTTAAATTAGCGTTTTTAAAGTTGCTATTGTTTAAATCTGATTTAAACAAGTTAGCATTCTCAAGATTAGTTCCAGAAAAATCCATATTACTGAGATTAGTCTTAGACAGATTAATATCCTTAAGAGAAGTGGCTGTTAACGGAACTTGTTTAAAATTAATTCTCCAAAACTTAAGTGTTTCTAAAGCATCCTTACGACGACTATCATAAGGATTATTAGTGACAACTTTTAGGGTTTGCCATGCGTTTTTAATGTCCCAATGACGATAAGCAAAAGCACCCAATGAAACAATCAGACTAAGGGGTAAAATTGCGTATAAAAAAGTTTTTCGAGATTGTTTTTGATAACTTTTACGGACAAATTCTTCGGTTAAAGGAGCGAAATTGCTTTTATTTTTTCGTAAAGATTTAACAATCTTTAATCGTTTGCTGGTTAATAAATACTGAGTATTTCTTTGGGAAGTTTGCCATTTTTGAGCCGTTTCTTCCAGATTTTTTTGTTGATTGACGTAATAGTGACGTTGCTCTAACCATTGTTTCAACAAGAGCCAATGCTTTATAATAATTGGATGAGATAATCGCAGGAAATTTTCTTGATTTGCTAGGTTATCTCGTTGTTCCGTTTGAATAAAACCAGCTTGCTTAAATTGATTGAAAACGAAAGGAAAATCTGGCAAGTTTTCTAATTTTCTTTGAGGAACTAGATGACAAATATTTCCCATTTCTTCGTGGGTTTTAATCAGACTTAAAAACAGTTTTTTCGCTGTTTTCTGTTGTGTTCGACTTAATTGATAAAAAGTTTGGTTTCCTTGCTGATCCAAAATTTTGCTGACATTTCCTAATTGTTTATAACTCCCTAAAGTTAAGCGGAAATTTTTATGCAAGCGGAAAATTTGCCAGAGAGAATATTGTAGTAAAGGGAGGTTTTCGTGTAAATTTTGAGTATCTTTGAGTAATTGGTCAACCAATTGAGATTCAAGTTCTAGGTTCGCCTCTTGCGCCGGTAAGGTAATCGCATCATAGCGTTCTTGATAATTAAGGGGAGAAATAAAAATGAAATTGTCTTGAATTTTTTGACCCAGTTCTTTTGGTTTTTGTTCAAGAAAATAACTTAAAAATTCCTCGTTAATAATGATAATAATCTTTAATTGATGAGGATGTTTTTCTAAAGCAGTGAGTAAAGCAGTTAAGAAATGCCATCTTTCTTGAGAGTTGTGACAGAGGGTGAAAATTTCTTCAAAATTATCAATAGCTAAGAGCAACTTAGGGGTAGAAACCTTGTTTAAAAAATTGGAGAAACCGTCAGGACTTTGTTCTAAACAAAATTGAATGTCTACTATTTTTTCAGCTTTCTGTAATGTAGATAGATGGTTATCAACAAACGCCATAGCCAAAGTTTTTAAGGGGTGTTGACTAGGTTGCATCAGTTTAACATCCCATTGTTCGGAAGCCTCTAGATGATGCAACAAACCCGCCCGAAGCAAAGAAGACTTACCCGTACCCAAAGCACCCACCAACGCTAAAAAATTACGCTCGTGGAGATGATTTAAGAGTTGGTGAGTTAAGGTATCTCGACCAAAGAAAAAGTTCTGATCATTGCCATTATTTTCAAAGGACTTGAGGCCGATGTAGGGACAAACAGAATTTTCAACTGACGGAGAATAAGGTCGAGTATCGGACTTGAGACTATTAGAAAAAATAGGTTTTGGAGACATTATATTGAAAATATCCAAAATAAAATAGAGTAAATCCCATCAATTTGATAGCTTGGATAGAGGCTTAAGCTCTCACTATAAGTGAACTTTGATTGGGATATTCTTTAAATTTTAACAATTGTAGCATTAAAAGCTTGTTTTGACATCTGATTTATTAATTATTATTGAAAGGGGGAACGACATCAAACTTATAACCAAATTCAGAAAGATTATTTTCTTTAATAATTACTAATTGAACCGCTTGGTTCCGATCACCTGATGGCAAAAAATTCACAGAACCAGAGGCTCCTTGAAATGAAAAATCTGCTTGAGATAAGGTTTCTTGTAAACTTTGGCGTGTGGGATTTGATGTTCTTTCTAACCCATTAATAAAGGCTAAGGTAGCATCATAAGCTAAGGCGGTACGCCAGTTAATTTCTCCTCCCCATAGCTGTTGGGCTACCTGGACAAAAGGATCATTTTTATGGGCTGCAATATGCCAAGGAATGGCTAAAACCATCCCCACCACATCAGCACCTCCTTGTTCTAAAAGTTGTGCATTATAGCCATCATCGCCCCCCAATAAAAACAACTCATTTTTATTAATTTTAATCACTTCTAATGCTTGGTCAAGGGTGTCAGTTGTCAAGGCTAACATTAACACTTCAGTCCCTTGATTTTTAGCTTGCTGCCAATCATTACGTGGATTAAAATCAGGTCGTGATAAATCAAATTCACCAACCACTTCCCCGCCGTCACTAAACAAACTTTTTGTAAATTCATCTTTAAGAGATTGACTATAATTGCTTTGTGAATTAAACATAATTGCTGCTTTATTCATTCCTAGTTGATTGACCATATAACGAGAAAGCGCACTACCAGAAAATCGATCACTGGGAATAGTTCTAAATATATAATTGCCAAAAGATGATAATTCTACTGAGGTGCTAATTGGCGAAATAGCTACTAATTTCTCAGATTGATAAATATCGGCTGAAGCTAAGGTAACATCACTACTCCAGTGACCAATAATACCTAAAATTTCTGAATTATTTGCTAATTCTTGAGCCATCTGTTTGGCCATTTCGGGACTGTTATTATCATTAGCAATAATAATTTTTAAAGGAGTTCCTTTGATGCCACCTAATTGATTAATTTCTTGTTGTGCTTGGGCAACCCCTCTTAAAATTTCTTTCGCTCCATTAGGGTTAGTTTTTATAGGAGCAACCACAGCCAGATCATAGGATTTATTGTTAGCAATTTGTGCATTATTAAGGTAAATCAGAGCTTCTGGATCGTTGGGATTGTTTTGTAAAGATTGGGTTAATTCCTGGATAGCTTCTTGATAGTTTTTCTCTGCTATTGCTTGGGCCGCGATTTTTTTCTTTTCTGTTCCTTCATCTTTTATTAATGGATTTTCTCCTTGACTAATTTCGAGGTTTAAGACTTCAGAAATTCTGGAAGAATTTGTTATCTGAGATAGATTACTTTGATCAGTATTTCTAGACCATAAAATAACTAATCCTATGGCACTAAATAAGATGAATCCACAAAGTAATAAAATTAAAGTCTTGATTAGTTTTCTTTGGGACATAGTAATATTATAGAGAGATGGATTTACAGGAAATAAACACAAAAACACTCATTAATGATTAAACAAAACAAACAATGGGTATTAAATAATAGATTAATAAACAAAAAAATAACCTTAAGATACAACTGAAATAAACAAAAGATTTATAGTGAAGGAATCAAGGGAACTTAATCAAATATAAGGGAATTAAGGTTATAATCACCCAGTTAAATAACGATGATCGGAGAACTAACCCCGATCTTGGGTGCGCCTTATATTCGCCGTACAACGACGAATTACGTACTCCGTTTCTGTAATTAACATACTATCATAGTAGAATAATCTCTTGTCTTCCGACTGAGAAGTTCCCGATGGGGATGATTCACTGAACAAAGCTTCTCTAAGCTTATTGGTGTGGAGAATCAGAAAAGGCTATTTATTATCTGATTTTGTATGAATTTATCTGTTGAACCAATTTTTTACACAAGTTTTTCTAATATTGGATTTACCCCCTTATCAAGTCCATTAATTTCTCTAGAAATCAAGCAATTTTTCTTGAAAAAAATTGTTGAACAATATTGGGATAGTTATAATCCCCCTGATGCTGACTATCAAGGGGTTTATATCCTACAAAAATCCTTAGAAGAAACTTTTTTTGGTTGGTTATATAATGATGTTAGTGATGACTTTGATCGTGCGAATATTCCTTATTTTATTTGCTATATCCTCTTAGAAAAACTCACTTTTTCTCAATTAAATGTTATCTGGAATTCTCTGGAAAAAGGACCAATAGAGGTGATAAGTCGAGACTATCCACCTAATAATATAGCAACCCTTATGATTCCTCATAACGATGATTATCAGCCTCTTCGTTTAGGAATTAATATTCCTCAAGCAATTAAAAAGAAAACAGAACAAGCTCTTAAAAAAGAGCAATTAATGAATTTATTTATAACCAACGATTCCAATATTACAATGGCTGAGAAAACCAACAAAACGAAGCTGGATTCTGACGAAGTATTGACCCTTTCCCTAGTTAATTCACAAGTAGATAAAAGTCTCTTTATGAATCCTCTAACGATTGAAACTATTCTTAAAAATTTATTACTAAAACCCATAGATATTCAGGGTATTGCCTTAATTTCTCAAGAAGGGCAACCGATGATAACTCCCATAGGAATTGATGAAGAAACCACATCAATTTTATCAGGAACCATGCTATACGTGGCTCAAACAACCCAAGCGGAATTAAACTGGCAAGAGATTGAAACCCTTTCCATTCGTAGTCAACAAGGGTATTTAATCTTAGCTTACTGCACACCAGAAAGCTATTTGTTACTCAAAACTGGCAAAGTATTAACTGGTCTTCTCGAGGCTGAAATTGGACGAACAGTAAAAAAAATACAAACCATTCTTCAAAACTCTGATGCTTCCTTCATAGAATTAATTGATAATCCTAAACCTATCAAAAATACTTTTTATTTAGAAGATAAATCCAGAGAAGAATGGGAAGCAATTACAGAAACCAACTATTCCCTATCTGAGCAACAAAAAAACGATAATTTTGACAAAGAACTGCTCAATATGGCTCAGAATTTAATTGATTGTTACCCAGATTTTGTGGCAGAAGTACGAGAGATAGACACCAACCCAAATATTGACGATCAACAAATGTTAAAACTAGGAAATTATGTGGGAAAAGGGTTACTAAAGCAAGGTAAAATTAAATCGGTATCGGTTAAAAATTTGGTTGCTGCTATTAATAAACTGATTGTTCCGAGTCTTTCCTATTTTATGATCGCCGAAGGGCAGGATAATGAACTGCAGGTTCATGCGAATCCATTTTGTCTCTATAAAACCAGCGATGTTCCTAGCTGTTATTTTCTTCGGGGTATGATTGAAGGTTTGTTGGCTTCAGTTAATAACTTACCAGAATTTACTGTGGAGGAAATCACTTGTAAAGCAACGGGAGACGAGAGTTGTCGATTCAAAATGATTTAAGTCGCGCCAAGTGGAAACTAGACTAAAATTAAAGAAGGATTACTCACTTGACAGATAGAGAATGCAGTTTATTGATCGCGCCGAAATTGAAGTGGAAGGAGGCAAGGGAGGAGATGGGATGGTAGCCTTCCGACGAGAAAAATATGTCCCGGCGGGGGGACCGGCGGGGGGAAATGGAGGTAAAGGGGGATCGGTTATCTTCAAGGCAGAGGAAAACTTACAAACCCTACTGGACTTCCGTTATGCCCGTCGTTTCAAAGCGGATGATGGGAAACGAGGGGGACCCAATAATTGTACGGGGGCCATGGGCAAAGATATCATTATTGAGGTTCCCTGCGGTACGGTGGTATACGACCTAGAAACGGAAGAAATGTTAGGGGATTTAGTGGAGCAGGGGCAAACCCTTTGCGTTGCTGAAGGAGGAAAAGGAGGGTTAGGAAATAAGCATTTTTTGAGCAACCAAAATCGCGCCCCAGAATACGCGTTGCCCGGCTTAGAAGGGGAACACCGTCACCTAAGATTAGAGTTAAAGTTATTGGCCGAGGTGGGGATTATTGGGTTACCCAACGCTGGCAAATCCACCTTAATCGCCTCCTTATCGGCAGCCCGACCCAAAATTGCTGATTATCCTTTTACCACTTTGGTTCCCAACTTAGGGGTGGTGAGAAAACCCACGGGAGACGGAACCGTATTTGCCGATATTCCTGGGTTGATCGCAGGGGCCCACGAAGGGGTGGGGTTAGGCCACGAATTTTTGCGACACATTGAGCGCACCCGTCTTTTATTACATCTAGTGGACGTGACATCCGTCGATCCCATTCAAGACTATGAAGTGATTCAACAGGAGTTAGACGCTTATGGACGGGGATTAAGCGATCGCCCTCAAATCATTGCCCTCAACAAAATTGATGCTTGTGATCAAGATACCCTAGACCTAATGACAGAGGAACTACAATCCTTGACTCGGGTTCCTATTTTTGCTCTTTCTGCTGTTACGAAAACAGGTGTTGGGGAACTCTTACAAGAGGTTTGGCATCGATTAGAACCGACAACCAGTAACGATGGTTTCAGTAAGGACAATTCCTATCTTGAAAATGCAAAAAGAGGACTCCCGTTAAATTTCTCCCGAAAAAAAGATCCATAGAAATCAACGGGAGATGAGTTTTTGCCAACAAAAAAACTAACGCGGTAGCGTTTCCATAACTCAAAATCTCGATAAACTATAAGTGAAGAGATAAATAGAGTCACTTATAATCGTTGTATGTTTAAGAAAATCCAACCCTTTTTGAAACCCTTACTCATTGTCATTTTAGTCATCACCCTGGTTTTTGGAGACCTTAGCAGTGCCTTAGCAGCCCGTACAGGAGGTAGAATTGGCGGGGGGTCTTTTAGAAGTCCGAGTCGTACTTATACCTCTCCTAGAGGCGGGGGATATGGAGGCGGATACGGCTATGGAGGGGGTGGCTTTGGCTTTCCCTTTTTGATTCCCTTTTTTGGCTTTGGGGGTTTTGGTAGCTTATTCACCGTCCTGATTTTTATTGCGATCGCTAACTTTTTGATCAAAAGCGTCAGGAACTTCGGGGGGGATAGCATGGAAAACAGTTACAATAACCCCAAAATCTCCGTGGCTAAAGTTCAGGTGGGACTATTAGCTAGTGGCCGTTACCTACAAACAGAACTCGATGAACTCGCCCAAACTGCCGACACCAACACCGCATCCGGACGAGCAACCGTACTACAAGAAGCCAGTTTAGCCCTCTTGCGTCATCCTGAATATTGGGTATCCGGGTTAACCGAAACCAATACCACCGGTATCGACGCAGCAGAAGCAAAATTCAATCAACTGGCCCTAGCCGAAAGAAGTAAATTTAGTGCCGAAACCCTCTCCAACGTCAATAATCAATTACGAGAGGGTTCCCCCACACAATTATTAGAAGGAAAAGGAGACTTATCTAAATTCACCGAAACAGGAGAATATATTGTGGCCTCAATCATTGTTGGGGTTCAAGGAAAATTAGACTTACCCCAGATCAACGAAGTTAACCATCTTCAACGGGCCCTGCAACAAATAGCAGCCATGGGTAGCGATCGCCTGTTGGCCATTGAAATTTTGTGGACACCCCAAGCTCAAGGGGACACCCTCAGCAGAGACGACGTTTTACTGAACTATCCCAATTTAAGGCTAGTTTAACCTTAGTTTACGCCCCCTCCCTTCGGCAAGCTCAGGGCAAGCCTTCAGCAACCTGGAGGACGGTTTTCTAGGGGATATAGGAAAAATGTGTATAATTTGAACTGTATCGTAGGGCATACGAAAACAGACCTCTGAAATGGGGTGAACGTCTGAGGAGAGAATCGCCTCTGGGTTAAAGACTGAAAAGACTTTAATGTAAGCGAACTCATTGAATCAGAAATCCTTTGGCAGTGATGTCTGGAGAATCCACGTACTTATAAGGCGTGGAGTATGTCAAAATTGATTACAATTGGTAATGAAAAAGGCGACAAAAGACTTGTCTAAAATTGAGATAGCCAAAACCTCAAAACTTATAATCGAGAGTGGTTTAGCATAGCTCAATTAGGCGATTAAAGGCAACGCCGAATCCTCTGTAGGGACACCCTTTCAGTAGATGCTAACCATTTATCAAACCTAACGCTAGAAGTAAATATGAAAAAAGACCTTACTCTTTATAGAAACATCGGCATCTTTGCTCACGTAGATGCGGGAAAAACCACCACAACCGAACGAATTCTCAAACTAACAGGGAAAATCCATAAAATCGGTGAAGTTCACGAAGGCGCAGCCACCACCGACTTCATGGAACAAGAACAAGAACGGGGGATTACCATTCAGTCTGCGGCTACCAGTTGCTTCTGGAAAGACCATCAACTCAACATTATTGACACCCCTGGTCACGTAGACTTCACCATTGAGGTATATCGTTCCCTAAAAGTTCTAGACGGTGGAATTGGGGTCTTTTGCGGTTCAGGAGGAGTAGAACCTCAATCTGAAACCAACTGGCGTTATGCTAACGATTCTAAAGTTGCACGGATCATCTACGTTAACAAATTAGATAGAACGGGTGCTGACTTTTTCAGCGTTGTCAAACAAGTTGAAGAAATTTTAGCAGCAACCCCCTTAGTCATGGTACTTCCCATTGGTATCGAAACGGAATTTAAGGGTGTGGTTGATCTGTTGACAGAAAAAGCTTGGCTCTGGGATGATTCCGGCGATCCCATGAACTACGAAATTAAAGACGTTCCCGAAGACATGAAGGAACAAGTGGCAGAATATCGGGAAGCCATGATCGAACTGGCCATCGAACAAGACGATGCCATGATGGAAAAATATCTCGAAGGAGAAGAATTAACCATCGATGAAATTAAAGCTTGTATCCGTAAAGGAACCCGTGAACTGGCCTTTTTCCCCACCTATTGCGGTTCTTCCTTCAAAAACAAAGGGGTACAATTAGTTCTCGATGCAGTCATTGATTATCTTCCTAACCCCACAGAAGTTCCCCCGCAGCCCGAAATGGACGAAGAAGGCAACAAAATCGAAGGGGCCTTTGCTTATGTTGACCCCGAAAAACCCTTACGGGCCTTAGCTTTCAAGATCATGGACGATCGCTTCGGGGCCTTAACCTTCACCCGTCTCTACTCGGGAACCATCTCCAAAGGGGATACCATTCTCAATAACGCCACCGGGAAAAGCGAACGGGTCAGTCGTTTAGTGGAAATGCACGCCAACTCCCGTGAAGAAATCGAAACCGCCCAAGCAGGGGATATTGTGGCCATTGTTGGCATGAAAACCGTACAAACTGGACACACCCTTTGTGATCCTAAAGCCCCTGCCACCCTAGAACCCATGGTGTTCCCCGACCCCGTGATCTCTGTTTCTGTGTCCCCCAAGAAGAAAGGGGACAACGAAAAGATGTCCATGGCCCTGAGCAAGATGGTACAAGAAGATCCTTCTTTCTACATGGAAACGGATCAAGAAAGTGGTGAAACCATCATCAAAGGTATGGGAGAATTGCACCTCGATATTAAAGTGGACATTCTTAAACGGACCCACGGGGTAGAAGTGGAAGTGGGTAAACCCCAAGTGGCCTATCGGGAGTCCATTACCAAAATCATTAACGATAGTTATACCCACAAGAAACAATCTGGGGGTTCCGGTCAATTTGGTAAGATCGATTACATCATCGAACCCGGAGAACCAGGAAGTGGCTTCTTGTTCGAGTCCAAGGTCACCGGTGGTAACGTCCCCAGAGAATTTTGGCCCGCCGTTCAAAAAGGGTTTCAACAGAGTATCGATAAAGGGGTCTTAGCAGGTTATCCTTGTGTTGACCTGAAAGTAACCTTAACAGATGGGGCTTTCCACCCGGTGGACTCCTCTGCGATCGCCTTTGAAATCGCCGCCAAAGCTGCTTACCGTCAATCGGTTCCTAAGGCCAGTCCTCAAATCCTAGAACCGATCATGAATGTGGATGTCTTCACCCCTGAAGATTATATGGGAGATGTTATCGGTGATATTAACCGTCGTCGTGGCATGATTAAGTCCCAGAATTCGACACCTATGGGGGCCCGTATTAAAGCCGATGTTCCCTTAAGTGAGATGTTTGGTTACATTGGGGACCTACGAACCATGACTTCCGGTCGGGGTCAGTTCTCCATGGAATTCTCCCACTATTCTCCTTGTCCAAGCAATGTCGCAGAAGAAGTCATTAAAGAAGCCAAGGAACGTCAAGCAGCCCTCGCTTAAGCTTTTAGCTTTTTTTCGTTGACATTTATATCCTGTTCCTGGTCGATATTATTTCGGTCAGGATTTTTTTTCAGGAAAAAAGACCAATGTCTAAAAAGAACCCGAACACCTTGACCTTGTTAAACTTTTCTTCACAGCACCCATTAAGGCTTATAAGCAAGATAAACTGAATAAAGACGCAAACAATCAGCATTATAATTCTGGTTGGTTGTTTGTTCATAAGTCCCCAAACCTTAAGACAAAAGAGAACAAAATCCAAACAAACCCTTACCATTGACCCTAGAGGAAAAGAAATTATGATTGTTGTCATGAAAGTTGGTTCACCTGCTGATGAAATTGAACGGATTAGCCAAGAATTTGTCAACTGGGGCTTAAGTCCTGAAAAAATCGTCGGTAAGCATAAGGTGGTAATTGGGTTAGTTGGAGAAACCGCTTCCCTTGATCCCCTACAAATACAGGAAATTAGCCCTTGGATCGAAACGGTTCTACGAGTAGAACAACCCTTTAAACGGGCTAGTTTAGAATACCGTCATGGCGAATACAGTGACGTCATTGTTAATACCCCTAATGGATCCGTGACTGTGGGGAAACATCATCCCGTTGCCGTGGTAGCTGGCCCCTGTTCGGTGGAAAATGAAGCCATGATCGTTGAAACCGCAAAACGAGTCAAGGCCGCCGGAGCTAAATTTTTACGGGGTGGGGCCTACAAACCCCGTACCTCTCCCTACGCTTTCCAAGGCCACGGAGAAAGTGCCTTAGAATTACTCGCTGCTGCCAGAGAAGCCAGTGGATTAGGCATTATCACAGAAGTGATGGATGCAGCCGACTTAGACAAAATTGGTGAAGTGGCTGATGTGATCCAGGTAGGGGCCAGAAATATGCAAAACTTCTCCCTACTCAAAAAAGTCGGCGCTCAAGATAAACCTGTGTTACTGAAGCGGGGAATGTCAGCTACCATTGATGAATGGTTAATGGCCGCTGAATACGTTTTGGCCGCTGGTAACCCTAATGTTATTCTCTGTGAACGGGGCATCCGCACCTTTGACGGGAAATACACCCGTAATACCTTGGATTTATCTGTGTTACCGGTTTTACGGTCTTTGACCCACTTACCCATCATGATCGATCCCAGTCATGGCACGGGAAAATCCGATTATGTTCCCTCTATGGCCGCTGCTGCGATTGCAGCAGGAACAGATTCGTTGATGATCGAAGTGCATCCTAACCCGGCCAAAGCCTTATCCGATGGACCCCAATCTCTGACTCCTGATAAATTTGACCGTGTTATGCAGGATTTATCCATCATCGGCAAAACCGTTAATCGTTGGCCACAAGTAGAGGTAGCTTTAGCCTAGAGTTTGACCCTCTCCCGTTACAATCTGTAACGGGACATTCTTGCTCTCAACGTCCATTAGTTCTTTGTAACTCTCTAGACTGCAGGCCATCGTGAAACCCATATCGTTCTCGAATTAAATAAAGGGGACGTTGTTTGGTTTCTTCATAAATGCGGCCTAAATATTCTCCCAGTATTCCCAAAGTAATTAACTGTACACCGCCAATAAATAGCATGGTCACCATCAAAGACGCATAACCCGGTACATCAATACCTAAAATAATCGTTCTAATAATCAGAAAACTGCCATAAGTAAAGGCTAATAAGGATAAAAATAACCCCAAATAACTCCACACTTTTAACGGGACTAAACTAAAAGAAGTAATGCCATCTAAGGCAAAATTCCACAACTTCCAATAATTCCATTTCGTCGTTCCTTGGAGTCGGTTGGGGCGATCGTATAATACGTAAGTCTGTTTAAAACCAACCCAAGCAAATAACCCTTTCATAAAACGGGTTCGTTCCGGCATGGTTTTGATCGCGTCTACCACTCGTCTATCTAATAAACGAAAGTCCCCCGTATCTCGAGGAATGGGAACACTACTAATCCGACTAATAATGCGATAAAAAGCATTGGCAGTTGTCCGTTTCACCCAACTTTCCCCTTGGCGTGAACGACGCTTGCCATAGACCACATCGTATCCTTCTCGCCATTTCTCAATCAATTGTTCAATTAATTCGGGAGGATCTTGTAGATCCGCATCAATGGGGATCATAGCTTGTCCTTGAGCATTTTCTAACCCGGCTGTTAAGGCAACATCCTTACCAAAGTTGCGAGAAAGACTAATCACTTTAATGGCGGGATAACGACGATGATAATCAATTAAATGGTTTAACGTCTCATCTTTACTCCCATCATCCACACAAACAATTTCATAAGATAGATTCAAGCAGTTTAACACCTTCAGCAGTCTATCAAACAGCACATCAAGCCCCTCTTCCTCATTGTAACAAGGCACAATAACTGATATTTCTACTTGATTAAGATTAAAAGACATAATGTTATAACGGGTTTTCAAGCGATTGTAACCATTTAAGAAATGATTTAATTATGATAGCTTTAGTCAACGTTGTTGGTTCCTTCTCAACTAGGAATTTTTCTAAGATGGTTCAGACGATATCAGATACAATGACTGAGTATAGCTTATAAGAGTTTCTTCGGTGTTCTATGGACTATCAAGAGGCAGGGGTTAATATTGAAGCCGGCCGCTCATTTGTCGAGAAAATTCGTCGTTCTGTGGAGAGTACCTATACTGCCCAGGTTTTAGGAGGACTCGGGGGGTTTGGGGGCTATTTTGAGTTACCCAAGGGTTATGAAAACCCTGTTTTGGTATCTGGTACCGATGGCGTGGGGACAAAGTTAAAAATCGCCCAAGCAATCAATTCTCATCACACCATTGGTATTGATTTAGTGGCTATGTGTGTTAATGATATTTTGACCTCTGGGGCGAAACCGTTATTCTTTTTGGATTATTTGGCCACCGGACAATTAAACCCTCAACAATTAAGTGATGTGGTAACAGGAATTGTAGAAGGATGTCGTTTTAGTGGTTGTGCTTTATTAGGGGGAGAAACCGCAGAAATGCCCGGTTTTTATGGCGTGGGTGAATACGATGTGGCCGGGTTTTGTGTGGGGGTTGTGGAAAAAAGTAAACTACTGGATGGATCGCAGATTAATGTGGGTGATGTTGCTATTGCTTTAAGCAGTAGTGGTGTGCATAGTAATGGCTTTAGTTTGGTGCGTAAAATTGTTGAAGTTAAGGGACTTAATTGGAGCGATCGCTTTGAAAAATTAGGGGATAAACCTTTAGGAGAGGTTCTCTTGACCCCAACTCAAATTTATGTTAAACCCATTCTCGAAGCGTTAAATTCAGGTATGGAAATTAAGGCCATGGCTCATATTACAGGGGGGGGGTTGCCTGAAAATTTACCCCGTTGTTTAGGGAAAAATCAGTCTCTTACAATCTATCCAGAAAGTTGGCCAATTTTACCTATTTTTCAATGGATTGCTGATATGGGTAATGTGGAAGATTCGGCTATGTTTGATACGTTTAATATGGGGATTGGTTTGGTTATTATTGTTCCTAAAAGTCAAACGGATGACAGCATAAAATGGTTTAAAAGTCAAGAAATTGCTGCTTATGAAATTGGAGAAGTTATACAAGGCAATAGGGAATTAATCGGATTGTAGTTGTTTTACTAATCCCATGATAAAATCCTTTTTAACTTTAAAAATAAAATCATATATTAATCAAAAAACATGAAAAAAAATCTCAGAAATATTGGAAACATACTGATTATTCTATCCTTGGTTTATGGCATATTGATTCTGAGTTTTGTTGTTGTAAATTTCAGCAATTACAGTGGCGATCAAATCAATGATGCTTATCGTGTTATGGGAATCTGGGAAGGGTCTTGGCCAACCTTAGGCCCTGGACCTGCTGCTTGGTCTGGACTGGTTGGAGATGTTTATTTACCCCCTCTTTACTATTATTTAGTCTTCCCCGGAACCTTATTAACTCCCGATTTATCTGCTCAAGCAATATCCAATGCTTTGTTTACTTTTTTAAGCATTCCTTTGTTGGGTTTTACGGTTTATAAATTATTAGAAAATGTTGAGGAAGATAAGCGTTTTTTTCTATCGGCATTGTCGGGATTTTGGTATATTTTCCTGTTCAGAAATATTGTCATGAGTACAGGGGATAGTTTAGGGGGTAATCCAGTTTCTATTCCGTTTTTCTTGCTCTGTTTAGTTCTTTTATATGATTATCAACTGAATGAAAAATTATCACCTAAATTGGAAATATTAAGTTGGATAGCTTATGGTTTTGTTATTGCCATTATTACTAACTTACACTTTTCTTCCCTTTATGTTATTACTGCTGTTGCTATTGTTAGTATGATTTATTATATTTTTCAAAATCCAAAACGTAAAAAACAATGGATTTTACCGAGTCTTGCTATTCTCACAACCTTAGTTACATTAACCCCTTATTGGATAGGAGAATTAGGACGTAATTGGATTAATACACAGCGCATAATTCAACTGGTTTTTGATTCTAGTACAGAAGAAGGACGGAGTGTTTCTTTATTGCAAAGATTTCAAGCAATTTTTTCAGGTTATATTGATTTAGGAAAAGATGTTTATTTTATTGGTGGTTCAGAAAAAAGCGCGATAATTTCTATTATTTTCTTATTATTTATTTTAGTTATAGCTGTCTATAAATTTAACGGAAATAAAACAATTTTGTATAGCTTATTTACAACTTGGGCGGTTTTTCTATTAGCTTATTCATCAACAGATTTAGAACAAACTTATAATCCTGTATTTTATAAAATTTTAATCTATTTATCTCCTATATTCTTGACAATTTGTAGTTTAGCTTATCTAGATTTTTCTAAAAAGTTAGACAAGATTTTTATCGGTTTTATTATTGTCTGTATAACCATTTCTCTATTAGCTAATATTAAATACTTTACTAATTATATTAATAGTCGTGGAGGAATACCAAGGGTTGCGAATACCTCGGATATTAGCGAAGTATTAGAAAATATTCCTCCTCAATCAACCCTTTGTCATCCCCAAGAAAGATATAGAAATATTCGTAATCAAGAATACATTAATAAATACATCAATCAACAAGATTTAACTTTTGTAGCCGAATGCGAAAAAGATTTTTATTTACTGTATACCAAATACGAATCTTTAGGGGATTATCGACTCAAGGAAACCAAACCACTGTCTGAAAATTTCCAGAATTTTGATCATGAATACGAATTATTTAAAGAAACCCCGTTATTTTACATCTATAAAATCAAGTAACTTTTCAAACAGATAATTATTGGTCATAACCAAGTAGAAACTGACCGTAACGCTGGAGGAATAGGAGTATCTAAGTCAAACTCTAGTAATGTTTCTGAATCTCCCAAATATCCCGACTCAGCAAAAGATAACAACATCCGAGATAATGCAACCCAAACCACTGCATCAAATTCCCAATCCCGTCCTTTTCTAGAATAACAACTAATAGATTTTAACGCCCAAAAATAACTATTTCTAACGATAGAACCACCCTTTTTATAAATAGGTAAATCTTCCTGATCAATATATAAAATATCGTCTTTTAAATAAACTTTCATCTGTTAAAAGCAATCAGTGGTACTGAAAACATCTTAACAAGATAATTCCCAGTACCTAACGATAACTCCTCACCCCTAACACCAAACCCCGGTTAACGACGGTGATTACGGGGATGTCCTATCGTCTCAGAATGACGATGAGAAGAAGAACGAGAACTCTTTTCTGGTCTTTTAGGGTAATTTCCTGGATTTCTGTTAATAGACCCCTTACCAGGATGATTAATAATGGTTTGGTGAATCGTTTGGTAAAGCTGATTATTATTTCCTTGAACATTCGCTTCAATACTACCTGTTTGACTGGTAGTTGTTTGTGCAAGACTAGGAAAAGTTAAGCAACTGAGTAAGGTTAAACTCACCCATGTAATTTGACTCATTTTGTTGAACATGATATTTATCTGACCTGCATATTTAGTTGTTGATTAAGTGACCCATTGCCACTGGTTTGTTGAGTAATTTGAGTTTCATTTCCCTTTAATTCAATCATCACGGAACCCCGAGAAGGATAATAGTTACCCTTAACCGTAATTTCGTAATTTCCTCGACTTAAATAGTTAGACAAATTAACCTGGTTATGACTTCCTTGTAAGATTTTAATCACTTGTCCATTTAATTTAACTTCGCCTTGAAGATTAGCCCCATTTAAAGCTGTAATGTCTAACCAAAGCGGTTGATTGAGTTCACTGACGTTCAAGTTAATAGAACTACTTTGAATTGAAGTTTGAATTTGAGCAACTGCAGCCATTTCTTGAGGGTTCCCTGGAAGCATACCAGACAAAATGACGGTAAATAAACCAGTTAATACTAAAGGTTTCAAAGACATAGCTATACCTCAAAAAATGCCCTTATTTTTGGCGATGATGGGGAAATCTATCAGCAGGATTATCCACATCAACTTGTACATTAGAGCGGATTTGTACCGTTCTGCCATTGGGAAGGTGGGGATATTTATTGCTACCCTGTTGAACTTGATGAACATGACGATGTTGTTGGGCATTATTGGGTCCGATATGGCCTTGAACCCCTGTCGTCACACTGCTATTGCCTCGACATTTAGGGTCACTTTCCATGATGACATCATTGGTTCTTTGACTGGGTTTTGCAGAACCACTGATGCTATACTGAACAGACACATCTCCTTGCACACATTGAGCCTTAATAGGGGTGGAAAAATAAGACTCAAACATCAAAAAAAATAGCAAAACTTTGCCCAATGATATAATTCCTTTCATCCAAAACACTCCTCTAAATTCAGTTAAAGTTAGGGGGAATCAAATGCTTGAATGGTTAGCATTTGATTCATAAAATTAGTCACCAAGCCATTAATTTAGTAGCATTGATGATGGGAAATAGAACTACGGCTGCTAGTCCGATTCGAGTCATTAATTTGTTGACTAGACTGATGAACCATACGACCATTGCGACACCCATTCAAGGTAGATGGCTGTGAAGAATTATCAGGGAAATAATTACGAAAACGGGAGCGATGATTAGGAACAGAAAGCTTAATAGTTTCTGTATCAATATTAGTGTTACCGTGACGGCGATGTTCAATATTGATTCTGCCGGTTTGGACTTGTACTTCCCCTGCATCAGACCCCATCGAGACTGAAAAATTCATGATAGCGGCCAGTAAAATCATGAAGGCTTTCCCGTGCATGGTTTGCCCTCCTAATGGTAAGAATGAAACAACACAAAAAGTTGAGAACGGAACTATGCTAAACTGGAAATTAAGTAAAAAAGAAAGAAGAGACAGGAGAAGATGATTATGATGGGAACTGGTAAACTCATCGTTCACCCTGTCTTTTTTAGTGTTCAGCACAGTTGAAGACAAGAGAGATAACTTAGCGACGGTTTCCTCTACGATTTCTCATTTCAGTCCGTTGAATGATGGTTTGTCGAGAACGATTTCCTTGTCCCATTTGTTCCTGATATTGATCAATAGTTTGCACAGAACCATAACTACCCTCTTGTCGGGTTTTTTTGCCATTCACTTCCCGATGAACTTGAGTCCCTTCTTGAATATTTCGGTTGTTCGTTCCATTTTGAAAACTGCCTTGGTAGGAATTTTGGATAATGACCTTATCTCCCGAAACTTCTGTTTCATTGGCAACAGCAGAACCGGTTAAAACCCCAAGGGTGGTTAAGCTTAAGAGAGCGATAAGTACGTTTTTCATGGTTAGAATACTCCACACGAAGATTGTTTTGTTTTTGCCCGTTTTTGGGCTGTCTCTTCTAAAGTTACTGAATTTTTTTTTAGATGTCAGTCCTAAAAAAAGTGGAATTTATCAGTTAATTTCAAGCATTTATGTAGAAATTGATCTTGAATAAGTAGAAAAAAGTGTCGAAAGATAGAAAAAATCAGCGGCCAAACTTCCTTGCATCGGCATTCTTCAGGAATTTTAACAATAAGCTGTCAATTATTAAGTAAAAATTGGGTACTTCTAGGATATAGACACTGTGATCAAATCTTCCAAGGCAACCCATGTCCATAGATTTACTGAATGAGGGAATACAAGCCTTACAAAAACAGCAATACGCCCAAGCTGTCGCTTTATTAGGCCATTTTTGTCAACATTATCCCGATCGCAATTCTGAGTTATACGTTCAGGGATTGATTGCCCTAGCCAGGGCTTATCGGGGTAATGGACAACAAGACAAGGCCATCACCCTCACCCAGACGTTACAAAAGCACTCTAACCGAGAAATTCGAGAATGGGCGCAAACCTTTTTATCCATCGTCAATCAAGATGAGATGAACAGCAATGGATATAATCATCAACCAGAGTTTACTAAAGTAGCAGGAAGGGCAGCCCAGACTGATGTTAGGTTAATGATGCCGAGAATTGCCGACAGTCTCGCTTTTGCCTCCAACTTCACCATTATTCTTTTGTTAGGAATGGTTTTATCCCTATCCCTAGGGGTATTTTTACTATTTGATCGTCAACATCTCTTCTTAGGGTTGATGATTTCTCTGGCTGTTACCTTGGTGTTCAATGGGGTAACATTCTTTCTCTCCCCTATGATTATGGATTTTAGCCAAAAATGGCTATATAAGACCCGTTGGGTCAACTTAACCGAGATTAAACGGCACAGCCCCGAAGCAGCCGAAATGATTTTACGGGTCTGTCGAGAAAGACAATTACCTCATCCCCGTTTAGGTATTATTGCGGATCAAAACCCCACTGCGTTTACTTATGGTTCCCTCCCAGGCAATGCTCGTTTAGTGGTCAGTGAGGGGTTATTTACCTATTTAGACGATGATGAAATTGCCACAGTTTACGCCCACGAATTAGGTCATATTATTAATTGGGATTTTGCCATTATGACCTTGGCTTCTACCCTAGTGCAAATTACTTATTTAGTTTACTTATTTGTTCGGGGCTGGAGTGATAACGGGAATAGTGATAACAAGTTAAAATATGGCTTAAAAGTTGCTTCAATTGCTGCCTATGTTTTTTATATAATTGGCACTTATTTGATGCTTTATTTATCTCGAACCAGAGAATATTATGCCGATCATTTTGCTGCTGAAATCACAGGAAATCCTAACGGACTTTCCAGAGCTTTGATTAAAATTGCTTATGGAATTACGGAAGAATTTAAAAACAATGCCCAAACCAGTCGATTACTAGAAGGAACCCGTGGTTTAGGGATTTGTGATGGCAAAGGGTCTGTGGCTGCTGGCACCCTTTATCGCAGTAAATCTGATGTTCAACGGTTAGGTAAGACATTTATTTGGGACTTATTTAATCCTTGGGCTAAATTAGTTGAATTTAATTCTACTCATCCCTTGACTGGGAAAAGAATTCAAGCATTATGTACCTATGCTGAACAGATGAATATTGGTTCTCAATTTAATATGGCCAGTGTTATTAAAGAAGGAAATAAACTAAATAAACAAAAGTTGATGACTGATTTTTTAGTCGATTTAGTGATAGGCAACAGTCATATTATTGGGGCAATTGTCGGATTGTTTTTTGGACTAATCTTAACCATTTCTCTGAAAAACTATAAGTTATTAATTAGTTTTGTTGCCTTTGGATTTGGCTCAGGGTTTATGATTAAAACCATTTTAATGTATCCCGATTTTACAAAAGCACAAGATTCCGATATTTTAACGTTAATGTCCGATCCCTATGGTAGTCCTGTTAGGGGTAAACCCGTGCAACTAAAAGGTCAATTAATTGGTAGAGGAGAAGCGGGTTATGCCTTCGGTTCAGACCTGAAATTGCAGGATAAAACCGGCATGATTTTCACCCGTTATGCCTCTCGATTTGGTGCGATCGGTAACTTCTTTCTTGGGGCAACTCAAGCAGAAAAATTAATAGGAACCCCTGTGGGAACGGTGGGATGGTTTCGTCGTGGAGTGGCTCCTTGGTTTGATTTTATGGAGCTATCTAATAAGGAAAAAACCATCAAAAGTTATCCTCGATTTAGTGGGTTTGTTACGGGTTCACTCATAATTGTTATCGGTTTAATCTTGCCGATTATTATTCGGTAATTGGTACTTGAGTTCTGAGTCAAATCAACTTTTGAAACGGTTATCGGGACGAGAAAGAAGATATTAAGCATGGATTAATCATAAGGAAACCTGACTGCTATATTTTGGGTACAATCTCCATTAAAGCGGATTTAATTGTGGGATATTCGTATTGAAATCCTAGGGATAGGGTTTCTTTGGGTAGCACTTGTTGCCCTTCTAAAACCACTTTTGATCCTTCTCCTAAGAGGACTTCTAAGGCAAAATCGGGAACCGGTAGCCAAGAGGGTCGATTCATCACTTCCCCCAGGGTTTCACATAATTCATTCATCCGCACAGGATGGGGGGCTGTTGCGTTAAAAGTTCCCACAATTCCTGACCGTTTTAAAGACTCTTTAATTAACTGTACCAAGTCATCAATATGAATCCAAGAAAACCATTGACGACCACTTCCCAATGGTCCACCGGCAAATAGTTTAAAAGGGGGAATCATCTTCGCTAATGCCCCGCCTTTGCCTAAAACAATACCAATTCTTAAAATAACTAAACGCACATTGACTTTTTTTACTTCTTGTGCTTCACTTTCCCAGGCTTGACAAACTTCGGCTAAAAAATCATCACCAGGGGTGCTATTTTCATCAAAGGTTTTGGTTTCGCTGGTTCCGTAATAACCAATGGCAGAAGGGTTGATTAAGACGGAGGGTTTAGCGGTCGCTTTAGTAATCGCTTCGACAATTTTTCGGGTTCCTAACTGACGACTTTCTAAGATAGCCTTTTTATGTTCAGGACTCCATCGTTCTGCAATGGGTTCTCCTGCTAAATTAACCACAGCATCACACCCTGATATTCTAGCTTGCCACTCCCCTGATTCGGTAGGGTTGTAAGCAACCAGTTCCACATTGGGGAACGTAGAAGCAGGATATATGGTTTTGGCGCGATTAACATTGCGTGTGAAGATTATAAATTGATGACCTTCCTCCTTTAAGCTATTGACTAATCGAGTTCCCACAAATCCAGTTGCGCCAGTAATTGCGATTTTCATCGTTTAAATGATTATTGTTATATTTCTTAGCATAGCTGATCCATGAGTCGCGATTCAATATTTAGTACATAGTTACCTCAAAGAGAAAAATTGCGCTAAAATTGGGGTGTTGTCTTATTCAATTGTTTATGGTCATTAGTCAATCCCTTCCCCCCCAAAATATTGAAGCAGAAGAATCGATTTTAGGGGGAATTTTACTGGACCCTGAAGCCATGGGACGAGTGGTAGATGTAATGAACCCAGAAGCGTTTTATGTACAGTCCCACAAAGAAATTTATCAAGCAGCGTTAAAGTTACATGGACAGGGACAACCGACGGATTTTTTAACGGTTAAAAGTACCTTAGAAGACCATCATTTATTAGAACAAGTGGGGGGGTTAAATAAGTTAACTCAGTTATTAGATAGAACGGTTTCTGCGGTTAATATTGACCGTTACGCAGCGTTGGTGATGGATAAATATTTACGCCGTCAATTGATTGCTGCGGGTCACGAAATTGTCGATTTAGGGTTTGAAACCACCCAACAGTTAGAAATCGTTTTAGATGAGTCAGAAAAGAAGATTTTTGCCTTAACTCAAAAGCGTCCCCAAGAGGGATTAATTCCCATTTCTGATACCATTATTAAAACGTTTAATGAGTTGGAAAAACTCCACGAACAAACTGCCCTTCCTGGTATCGAAACAGGTTTTTATGACTTGGATGCCATGACAGGAGGATTACAACGTTCTGATTTAATTATCATAGCGGGTCGTCCGTCCATGGGCAAGACGGCCTTCGGGTTGGGGGTGGCTGCAAATATTGCTAAACAGTTTGATTTACCGGTAGCCATGTTTAGTTTAGAAATGTCAAAGGAACAGCTTTCGATGCGTTTGTTGGCCGCAGAAGCTGGGATTGAAAGTAACCGTTTACGTTCAGGAAGATTTGTTCAAAATGATGTAGAAAAGTTGAGTATTGCCATCGGGACGTTATCGAATTTACCCATTTATATTGATGATGCTGCTAATATTACGGTAACACAAATTAGATCCCAAGTTCGTCGTTTATTGGCTGAGAGGAAGGGAGAATTTGGTTTAGTTTTGATCGATTATTTACAGTTAATGGAAGGCGCAGGTAGTGAAAATAGGGTACAAGAATTATCAAAAATTACCCGTTCTTTGAAAGGCTTAGCCCGTGAAATTAAAGCCCCTGTTATCGCATTATCTCAGTTAAGTCGTGCGGTTGAAGCTAGGAATAATAAGCGTCCAATGATGTCAGATTTACGAGAAAGTGGTGCCATTGAACAAGATGCCGATTTAATTATGATGTTATATCGGGAGGAATATTATAATCCTGATACACCAGATAGAGGGGTGGCTGAAATTATTTTGACCAAACATCGTAACGGACCAACGGGAACCGTTCGACTCTTATTTCAACCAGAATTAACTAAATTTTTGAATATGCAGACCAGTTCTAATTATTAATAACAGTTGTCTCTTTTCTTCGTTTAGGAATTAGTACCATCAGCAAAAATTGCAACAGAACAATAAACGCTAATTTTAAAGATACTAATTCCCCAGGACTTAACTTGAGTTCTCTACTTTTCCAACGGTGAGGATGACTATATAAAAGATGAATGATTTCTTTGTGTTGTTCTAGTGTTAGGTTATTAAATTTAATTTTGATTTGATATTGATGGTTATTATATCTATTTTCGATGATATAACTATCAATTTTTAAGCTACCTAATTGTAAGATGATGTCTGAACCTATATAGTTTTGAGAATAAACTAAAATTGTCGCTCCTTCTTCAGAGATGTCTAAAGTTTTACCGAAAATCACTTGATTCCCTTCAATAATTTTCACCTTTCTTTTGATAGTAAAACTATCGTATAAACTCGGTTTAGGTTTATCAAGAAACGCCAATAAAGCAACCCCAATAATCAATAAATTATAAGAACTCCAATAACCAGTGAAATTAATTCCCATAATTGTTTTTGAACTGTTTAATAAACTAACCATTAAACTGATTAAATTAAAGATAAAAAATAACATCAGTGGCCATGCTATTTTAAAATTATAGGTATAGTTTTTACGAGAGATTCCTTTGGGAGTGACTCTAAATTGACTATTAAAAGGTTTTAACATCACCTGAATTGTATTATAAGCAATGGGAAAACAACCAATTAAAGTATAAACATCAGAAAAAATAAGTGACCTTGTTTTATCACTTAACCAATGAAAAACAATAACCTGGGTAAGATAATAAGGCAGAAAGATGTAAATAAAATCATCGTAAGTAATTTTAATAAAAATGATATTAAACAAAGAATATATAAACGGGAGGATTAAAAAAATACAACGAGGAATAACATTAAACCAATTTAAAAGTCCTTCTAAATGAGCTAATCTTTGCCTTATATTTAAGTTAGGAATCGTCAAAGGATTCTCCTTAATAAAAAAAGCTTGTAAGGTTCCTCGACCCCATCTTAATCGTTGAGAAATATGGGATGAAATACTTTCTGCTGCTAACCCTGCACTGAGTTTTTCAGATAGATAAATGACCTCATAACCTTGAGAAGATAAACGGATTCCTGTGAAATAATCTTCACTAATTGATTCAGTGACAAATCCTCCAACTTCTTCTAAATAACTACGTCTAACTACGAAAGAAGTTCCTGCACAAAGAACACTCCCCACTCCATCTTTCATAAGTTGAATTTGACGATAAAATACCTCTTCTTCTGTATTTAAAATATGATCTAATCCTAAATTTCTTGAGACAGGATCAGCATTATAAAAGGTTTGAGGGGTTTGTAATAAGGCAATTTTAGGGTTCTGAAAAAAGCCAATTGTTCGTTCTAAAAAGTTAGTCGTTGGAATAAAATCAGCATCAAAAACAACAATTAATTCTCCATTCGTTTGTTTTAAAGCATTATTCAAATTTCCTGCTTTTGCATGAATATTATTTGAACGACTAATATAATAACATCCTAATTCTTTGGCTAATTGTTTCACTTCTTCGCGGTTCGTATCATCTAAAACATAAATTCTTTTGTTTTTATAGTTTAATAAGGTACAACCGATAATCGTTCTTTTTAAAATAAAAATGGATTCATTATAAGTGGGAATTAAAATATCAACCGAAGGAGAATATTCGTGATTAATGACTTGAGTACTATAAAAATCAGCTTCTCTTTTACGATCCTTCAGATGATACATTAAATATAATTGCAACAAACTACTAAATATAACCAGTAACTCCATCAAAAATAAACCCACACTGAAAACTCCATCGATGGGATTAGATAAATTTAAACTAGATAGCGATCGCCAATGTAAATAACGTAAAGTTAACCCAATTAAAATCGTAACAATCAATCCCCGCGACCAAGGTGTAGGCTGAGGGGATAATTTCATGATAATTTGAGTTAAAATAACTAAAATAATAGTTGGTACATATAAATAAATTGTACCCAACTCAAGCTTTACCACTGATGAGTCGTTAGAGAAACCAATCGCTATCAAAAAGCCGATTATAGGTAATAATAAAAAAATAATCCCTGGTGTAGATAAACGACTTCTCAGCCATTGTAATCTGGATTTTTTGTTAGGGGTTGGATCTGACTGATGGTCCAGACTTCTAAACATAAGTGATCAGAGATAGAGAAAAGTTATATTTCTATTCTAATCATTCAAAAATTAAATTTTGTTGAGAAAACGATGAGAATTTCTTAAATCAGTAAATATACGGAAACTAAGTTAAAACAATAAGATAAGTTGTATCTTATTTTACTGAAATTGTAGACATGAAAAAGGTGGGAAGACCCCACCCCCAAAAACGCAGGCTATAGGTTTCTTATCCCATGATGTTAGTAAAGAAATCAATAGTTTCTTTTAAAACCATGACAAATCGATCAATCTCTTCATAAGTGTTATAAAAATATAAACTGACTCTCGCACTTCCCGAGGCATCAAATAAACGGTGTAACGGTTGAGTACAATGGTGTCCAGAACGAATGGCAACCCCTTCATGATCTAGAAGAGTGGATAAGTCGCTTCCATGTATTCCCTCAATATTAAAAGCGGCTAAAGCTGCCCTTCCTTTCCCGTCTTGACTGGGTTGTGGACCATAAATTCTGATCTGGGGAACCTCCGCCAATTTACGGAATAAATAAGCGGTTAATTCTTCTTCGTAAGCATAAATTTTATCCATACCAATCTCAGTTAAATAATCCACTGCGGCCCCCAACGCGATCGCTTCTCCAATGGCAGGGGTTCCGGCTTCAAATTTATGGGGTAATTCTCCACAGGTAAAGCCATCAAAAAAGACTTCGTTAATCATTTCCCCACCGCCTAAAAAGGGAGGCATGGCTTCTAAAATAGCTTGTTTTCCGTATAAGAAACCCACCCCAGATGGTCCACACATTTTATGACCACTGGCCACCAACCAATCGCAGTCCATTTCCTGTACATCTATGGGCATATGAGGAATACTTTGACAAGCGTCAATTAATACTTTTACCCCTTTTTCATGGGAGAGTTTAATCACTTCTTCAACAGGATTAATACAGCCCAAGGTGTTAGAAACATGAACAATGGTCACTAACTTTGTTTTATCAGATAATAAGCATTTAAACCCTTCTAGGTCAAAGTCTTCATTTTTAGTTAAGGGTACATATTTAATCACTGCCCCTGTCTGTTTAGCAATCATTTGCCACGGGACAAAGTTACTATGATGTTCCATCACCGAAGTAATAATTTCATCCCCAGGTTTCAGATTATTTAATCCCCAACTATAGGCGACTAAATTAATGGCTTCGGTGGCATTTCTCGTAAAAATAACCTCTTGGCGAGACGCAGCATTAATAAATTTAGCTATCTTATCCCTTGCGCCTTCATAGGCTTCTGTTGCCCTCACACTTAAACTATGGGCCCCACGGTGAACATTAGCATTATCTTGTTCATAATAATGGCGCAAGGCATCCAATACCGCTATGGGTTTTTGAGAGGTAGCAGCATTGTCTAAATAAACTAAAGATTTACCATGAACGGTTTGGTGCAAAATTGGAAAATCTTTACGAACTTTTACAGCGAGGGTTTTTTCTTGAATAGCAGTCATAATTAAGTCAGAAGTCAGGAGTTTGAAGTCAGAAGTTTGTTTATTGTTTACGCTTCAGCCGTACGACAAACTACACATTGAGTTAATCGTTGTTGCAAAGATTTTAAGGGAATTCGTTCTAAAATTTCAGCAGCGAAAGCGTCAATTAAAAGGTGGCGGGCATCGGTTTCATTTAAGCCTCTACTTTGTAAATAAAACAGTTCATCCGCTTCTAATTGACTAATGGTTGCCCCGTGGGAACATTTAACGTTATCTGCGGTAATTTGTAGTTCCGGCTTGGTATTAATTCGGGCTTTGGGTGACAGTAATAGGTTACGATTTAATTGGGTTGCATTGGTTAATTGGGCGGGTTTAGGAACGAAGATTTTACCGTTGAATACTCCCCGTCCATTCCCATCAATAATACATTTATGAAGTTGATGGGTAACCCCATAAGGATGATTTAAACAAACCGCCGTATGAGTATCAGCAACTTGCTGATGATCAATCATGGTTAACCCGTTAAGATGGCTTTCGGTTTGCGTTCCATTTTGCCAAATTTGTAGACTGTGACGGGAGACTTTTGCCCCTAAGTTTACTTCGTTACAAGTATAGTTACTATCTTGATTTTGAGTAATAGCAGTTCTACCAATATGGAAACTATCCCCTAATTCTCTTTGAATGCGATTATGGTTGATTTGAGCATTCTTATCTAACCAAATTTCGGTCACGGAATTAGTCAAATAAGGATGATTTTGTTCCTCATCTGAACAATGTTCTGTGACGGTTCCATAGTATTCGATGAAAGTGGCACTCGACCCAGTTTCTGCTATCATTAATGTGCGGGGTTGGAGCAAACTTGCCGTATTATTACCAACCGCCAGAAATAGCACCTGAATGGGGCTTTCAACTACAGTATTTTTATTAATCCAAATGACCGCAGCGTCTTGAAACCCGGCTGTATTTAAAGCAGTAAAAGTATCTTTTTCTCCTTCTGATTGACCTAAATACTTGACAATTTTCCCTTTTTGTGCATCAGACACATGGCTTAAGTTGCCAACATAGACATCTTGGGGTAATGCGGACACATTAGACAACTCAGAAACGTATTGTCCATTGACAAAAACGACATAACTTTCTTTGGCTTCAGGTAAGATAAAGTTATCAACAGTCTCTTGAGTCACTGTCTGGGGTGTGACTGTCTTAAATTCTAATTGATATAACGCTGAGAGATCGGTAAACCGCCATTCTTCGTCCTTTTTGCTAGGAAGGGTTAATTCTTTGACCTGAGCAACAGCATTTTTCCGTAGGGTTTGGAGATAGTCGGTGTCAATGACGGGAGGAGTCTCTTGACACTGCTGTAAGAGATGGTTTAAGTAGTCGTCTGAACTGATTTGAGTGAGGGTTGGGTTATTCATGCAGTTACAATCAATAATCGGCAGTTACAGTCTCTCTTGCGTCAGGTTTCTTCCGTTTTCAACCCCGACAAATCGGGCCAAAAGGAGGCAGGAGGTTTCTTGTCTGTTCGTAAGCTTATCCCCTTAAAAGTGAAGGCTTATATCCCTGGTGGGGAAGGCATTAAGAGTATTCCTCGTGCCGACCGATGCGGAAACCTCGGTCAATTAACCTGAATCTACACTCATCTTACACTACTTTAGAAACATTTTTGTTGTTAAAGTTGCTTTTTTCCCATCTCCCCATACCGCTACGCGAAAGGCAAAAGGCAAAAGGCAAAAGGTAAAAGTAGGTGAGAAAGGGGTTGCCGCGTTTGTCAATATCCTAACCACAATGCTTAGTGTTATGGAACTTCTGACTTCTGACTTCGTTAAATCCCCTCAACCCTCCAAAACAAAAAAAATGCAGGTATCAACTTACCTGCAAGAATCAAAGATTTGCTCTGATATATTCAAAATTTAGGCTTTTTTGTCGTTGTTTTTAGCTAGACCTAACTTACGCTTAAAGGCAGTTCCGAAGCTAATAGCAGCACCGGCACCTAAGATAGTGAGAGGTTCAGGAACGCTTTTGTAAATAGAGATGTGAGAAACATCTTTTCCGTTAGGCGCACCATTGAAATCAAAGGGAGGATTGAGGAAAGGGGTTTCCCAAGTAATAGAATCAGTACCCGTTTCAAGTAAATAACCAACAAGGGTGGTGCCATTACCATCTTTGAAGACCGCCATGTATTGATAGCCTTCCATCAAATCTTCAACGAAATTATAAGTGCCAGATGCTCCTTCTGCACCACTACCGGCACCTTCACCCCTTTCAACAAACTCCCAGTTGGTTGAACCAAAGAAACCAGGGGTTTCGTTAACAGTAATAGGGTCAGTATTTAAAAAATCTTGCTCAGCATCAGAAATGGTACAATCAACAGCACCGCTAACCGAACCAGAAATATCGTAACCTTCACCCACACAGGAGGTGAAACTTAACGCCATCGCTTCAGTGGAACCGAAAACTATAGAGGTGGCAGCGACAGCAGAGCCAGCCATTAAAGTAGAAAGAACTTTTTTCATTGTTTACTCCTTTTATAGATAAGCCGTTAATCCAGTATTTTTTCCCTTTTCGTCTATGATAAAGACCCTATTTGACATACTCCACTCCCTGAAGTGAGTGGATTCTCCAAGCATCACTGCGAAAGGATTACTGGCTCATTCAGACCGCTTAACTATCTCCACTCTCGCAGTAGCT
>JASJBX010000153.1 GCA_030066295.1 Crocosphaera sp. | reverse complement strand
CTCCAGGTTTTACCTTTTACCGTACCATATACTATCATTATATCGTAATTACTGCGTTTCGCTAACCCCATCTAAATCAGATAGATTTTAGATGGGGACTGCGCTCAACGATTTTGTTCAAATTGTGGTTCAGGTGCAGAAGGAACCCTCATTGCTAGTGGGCGTCTGTTGTCTCTTGGAGGTTTTGGTTTCTACCCGTCTTACGTCCCCTGCAATTAACTGTAATTGAGCGTTTTTATAACTGGTTCCACTCTTATTATTAACAGCGATCGCAAATACCTTCAACGATCACTTCATATCTTTCTGCTTTAATTCCCTCACGTAACCCCTGTAAATTAGGAGGTTCAAAAGTCTCCCAAGGAATGTCCTCAATCACACCACAACAACGGCAACGAAAGTGATGATGGGACTCCACATTAGCATCATAGCGACAAACCCCTGGCTCTAGCAAGACCTCCCTAACTAACCCTACTTGACGTAATGCTTGTAAGGCACTGTAAACCGTTGCTTGAGACGAAGTTGGGGCATTTTTATTGAGATCGCTTAAAATCTGCTCAGCCGTCGGATGATCCGTTCTGCTGAGTAAATTGGCGTAAACCGCAAAACGCTGCGGCGTTACCCTTAACTTCTTATCTTTCAGCGTGTTTACGATGGTATTCGCTTCCTGTTTCATCGTCTTAACTTTTTCTTAGTGATGCCTTTTTATATTATAATTTAAGAATTCTTCAATTAGGTCTTATATTAAGATTATTCAAGAAAATAGGTAATTCTTACTGTTGACTTTTTCTTAAGTAAGAATTATTCTGAGATAAGACAGCAAAAGCTGATACAAAACTGATTGTCAAGAGGTGAATTATGGGCGCTATCGAAACCGTACCTAGTGTTGTATTTAAAACCCGTGTTCGTGATGAATCCGTTCCTGGACCCAACCCCTATCGTTGGCAAGACTTAACCACCGAAGAAATTTTCAAAGGTAAGAAAGTCATCGTTTTCTCCTTACCTGGTGCCTTTACTCCCACCTGTTCCTCTAACCACTTACCTCGCTACGAAGAGTTATATGAGGAGTTCAAAGGGTTAGGAGTTGACCAAATTATTTGTATGTCTGTCAACGATGCTTTTGTTATGTTCCAATGGGGTAAACAACAAGAAGCGAAAAACGTCTTCTTATTACCCGACGGAAGCGGCGAATTTACCCGTAAAATGGGGATGTTAGTAGATAAAGCTAACCTTGGTTTTGGAATGCGTTCCTGGCGTTATTCTATGTTAGTTAACGACTGTAAGATTGAAAAAATCTTTGCGGAACCCGGTTATAGCGATAACTGTCCCGACGATCCCTTTGAAGTATCCGACGCTGATACCATGTTAGCTTACCTCAAAGGAACCGAATCTTCTGGCGTTTCTGAACCCCGTAAAGCCTTTGTTGGTTAAGCCCCTAACCTTAATCGGAGTATTATGTAGAGACGTTCTGTGAACGTCTCTACGTTTTTTTGTGCAGAAGTAGAAAACCATGCTATAATAACAAAGGTGTATGTATGGCGAGCGTAGCCAAGTGGTTAAGGCACCGGGTTGTGGTCCCGGCATTCGTGGGTTCAAGTCCCATCGTTCGCCCTTTTTATCCGCGACCTATAATATCGGAGCAAGGTATTGGTATTCTGTCTTAATTGGCGATAAGTATTTCTCTAGGGTATTTGTTAGCAAAAGTTCTACAAATACACTGCGAACACCAGTAACTCTGGAGACGCTCAGGAGTCTAGAAACTTCTGGGTGCAAGCTGTACCCCAACTATAATCTGTGATGAGCGTTGGGGTGTGTTCAATGGTTAACGGAAAATTAGCTACCATAAGCATAATTGAAATAATCCACTTCCTGAAGTGAGTGGACTGTGTCAAGGAATATAGAAGGAGTTTAACGGAATTACCGATGCAAACGCGAGACAGACAGACTCATAAACCCGCTTTATCCCTCAAGGATGCCATCACTACCAGCCAAAATTATCTACTATCTCGACAATATCCTCAAGGGTACTGGTGGGCTGAGTTAGAATCTAATATTACTTTAACCGCTGAAACGGTGTTAGTCCACAAAATTTGGGGAACCGATAAAACCCGTCCCCTAGAGAAAGTTGAAGCTTATCTACGTCAGCAACAACGGGAACATGGAGGGTGGGAACTCTTCTATGGAGATGGGGGAGAAATTAGTACCTCTGTAGAAGCTTACATGGCCCTCCGTTTATTAGGGGTTCCCCAAGATGACCCAGCTTTAATTCGCGCTAAAGAGTTTATTCTTAGTAAAGGGGGTGTTAGTAAAACTCGAATTTTTACTAAGTTTCATCTTGCTTTAATCGGTTGTTATGACTGGAAAGGAATTCCTTCTATTCCCCCCTGGATTATGTTATTTCCTGATAGCTTTCCTTTCACTATCTATGAAATGGCAAGTTGGGCCAGAGAAAGCACAGTTCCCTTAATTATTGTCTTTAACGATAAGCCTGTTTTTGCGGTTGATCCTGTCTTTAATTTGGATGAATTATATGCAGAAGGTGTCAAAAATGTCAAGTATGAATTACCGAAAAATAATAATTGGGGTGACATCTTTTTAGGGTTAGATAAACTCTTCAAATTTGCTGAACAACTGGACCTAGTCCCCTTCCGAAAAAAAGGACTCAAAGCAGCCGAAAGATGGATGTTAAACCATCAACAAGAAACAGGAGATTGGGGGGGGATTATGCCCCCAATGTTGAATTCTTTAATCGCTTTTCGTACGTTAAACTATGATGTAGCTGACCCATCTGTTCAACTGGGTTTTGAAGCCATTGACCGCTTTTCTATCGAAGAAAATGATACTTATCGGGTACAAGCTTGTGTATCTCCTATATGGGATACGGCTTGGTGTGTACGGGCTTTGACAGATTCAGGTTTACCTAAAGATCATTTTTCTTTGGTTAAAGCAGGAAAATGGTTATTAGATAAACAAGTCCTCGAATATGGGGACTGGGCGGTTAAAAATAAAACAGGAAAACCCGGCGGATGGGCTTTTGAATTTACCAATCGTTTTTACCCCGATATCGACGATTCTGCTACCGTGGTTATGGCATTAAATGACATCAAATTACCCGATGAAGCTAGAAAAAAAGCCGCCATTGATCGCTGTTTACAATGGATAGAAACCATGCAATGTAAAGCAGGAGGTTGGGCTGCATTTGATGTGGATAATGATCAAGCTTGGTTAAACGAAGTGCCTTATGGTGACTTAAAAGCGATGATCGATCCGAACACCGCCGATGTCACTGCTAGGGTAGTAGAAATGGTGGGAAGTTGTGACCTAGAAATGTCCAGTAAACGCCTTAATAAGGCCCTCAATTATCTTTACCAAGAACAAGAAAAAGATGGCAGTTGGTTTGGTCGTTGGGGAGTTAATTATATCTATGGAACCAGTGGGGTATTATCCGCATTAGCTGTTATCAACCCCGAAAAACATAAATCCCAAATGGAACAAGGAATTAACTGGTTATTAAGCTGTCAAAATAAGAACGGAGGATGGGGAGAAACTTGTAGAAGTTATAATGACCCAACTCTTAAAGGAAAAGGGGTAAGTACCCCTTCCCAAACCGCTTGGTCTCTCATTGGTTTATTGGATGCAGGAGAAGCATTAAACCACTTTGAAATGGATGCCATTGAACGGGGAATTAACTATTTATTAAACACCCAAACCGAGGAAGGAACTTGGGAAGAAGCGGAGTTTACTGGGACCGGTTTTCCCTGTCATTTCTACATCCGTTATCATTTCTATCGTCATTATTTCCCATTGATTGCTTTAGGACGTTATCAAAAACTGGGTTCGGAGTTCGGAGTTCGGAGTTCGGAGTTATGATTTTTTCTTTTCCCTAAGATGATAAATAATTATCGATTTGGTGGTAGAAAAAATTAAAATTTTCAGACTCACAAGGGTTTAGCATTGCTAAACCCTTGGTTGTTGCTTTCTGATTTTCAATTGATTAAGATAGAAACTATACCGCTACGCGAAAGTCACTCATGCAAAAGTCAAAAGTCAATCATTAGGCCAGAAAAGAGTTTCAGGGTTTGTGAATGTTCTAACCAAAATGCGTAGTGCTATATAATAAAATTGTCCAATGGGTAATTATTGTATAAAAAGATTTCCTATTAAATATGTTTAAACTATCAAAATTCTTTCATTTTAAACGATCAAATCTTTTATATTTAGTCATTTCTCTCGGGATTCTTTTATGGTGTATCAGTATCGGTTCAGCCTTCACCCACGCAATAGCCGCCCAACCTAGCCCTATCTTAGCTCAATCTCAATCTTTACCTCCCCTCGGCCCCAATCGGTCCACCGTTGAGGCAGGAAAAGAACTGTACGTCTCCACTTGTTCAGGGTGTCATATTGCCATTCCCCCAGAAGTGTTACCCACAGAAACCTGGCAAGAACTTCTCGAAAACCCCCATAAACATTATGGAACCTCAGTCCCGAATATGATTCGCTTGAGTCAAATCCTAATTTGGGATTATCTCAAAACCAATTCTCGTCCTATTTGGCTTAGAGATGCCCCGGTTCCCTATTATATCGAACAATCTCGGTATTTCAAGATTCTTCATCCTCGTGTGGAGTTTAGTGAACCTATTACTACAAAAAGCTGTGTCCTTTGTCATCCAGGGGTCAAAGATTTTAACTATCGTATCTTAACTTCCGAATGGGAAGACGCACCATAATTGACTTGAAAACGGCGATCGCAATGCACTGGTCTTACAGAATAGCACGGGCAGCGCAAACCTCCCACTGCAAATAGGTAATCGTGTTTTATTTTGATATTAATTTATTCAATATTATTTCTCGATATTCACGGCGTTGAAAAATTCCCTGCACCTTGTCCCCCGTCGGTTTTCGGCGCAAGGGACAAATGAGCGGCAACGCACGAGAAAAGTTTTCGTACTCCCGTATTTTGTTATAATCTGATTGCTGAATACTGCATTTTGAGGTTGACTTATCTAACTCCAGTTTTCGTCTGCCTTTCGGGATTCATATCTGGTTGGCTTCCATCAACATTCGTCCATTTTTGCATATTCTCCACCTGGAAACGGGTTGCAGGATTTGAAGAATAATAGGCAATGACTAATATCGGCACTATAAGGGTTAGCATGGCGATCGCTATTCCCATAATGTGAGTCCATCTATGGGCAGGAGGTTCAGAAACCTTCCCTGACGGGCTACTAGATTCCATAAAATGACAGTTCTAATTTTTGGTTAAGGTAGATTGAGGAACGTTATAAGCTTCCCACTCTTTTATTGTACTGATTTTTTTAAGAGATGGATAGAGTAATTCAAGCAATTCATAAGATTTCTTCTCAAATGAAAAACCGCCACTGAAGGGTGGGCGGTTGCAATAAGCAATCGGAGGGTGATAATTGACTTTATGTCTTAATTTCAGTTTATGGTAGATCCTCTTAGGCTGATGTAATCAATGTAACGGAGTGCTGAATTTTTCGATATTAACTCCCAATCTTAGAGCTAATGGCTAATAAATCTCTGAAATGGTTCAAACAGTCTATCTCCCAGCTTTCCCAATGATATTCCAAGCTACAATGATGAATCCAGAGAATCCCCCAAAGGTTTTTTTTGACCAAAAGAGGGCTTAGGGTCAACTGTTTCAAGGCTAATTGCTCAAACGAGGCCAGTGCTTCCTCGCATAAGTCATTTTCTTGGGACATATGGAGTCTGATGGTTTCTCCTTGTTCGTAAGTTGATCGATATTGGCTCCATAAGGTAATTTTGTCCCATTCTAAAGTTTTGGCTGATGGATAACCGGACGCGATGGACTCAGCAATTAGTTTTCCGTCCATTCGGTGAATACCCACCCGTTCTGCTTCTACCTGGTTTCGTAGTTGCTCTAGACCCTCTTGAAACAGAGATTTCAGTTGAAACGATTGTTGCCATTGATGGCTAATGTGATGTCCCAGACGTTGCCATTGCTCTTGTTTGACGAAGTGACCTTTTAAGATGTTTAACTCTCTTAGGGTTTGGCAAGTCAAGAGGAGATGATGAACCCGTTGGGATAAAACTGACCAGAAAATAGGTTTCGTAATATAGTCCGTTGCCCCTGCCTCAAAGGCTTGGTCGATGGAGTCTTGGTCATCAAGGGCTGTAATCATCAAAATGGGGAGATAATGATTATTGTTAAGAGAACGCAGTTTCTGACAACAGGTAAACCCGTCCATCTCTGGCATGATGGCATCCAATAGCACCATATCAGGCTGGTGACGATGATATTCTTCTAAACATTGTTGGCCGTTTTTGGCTTCGATCGCTTGATAGCCTTCTTCCTCCATGGCAATCTTCAAGAGATGTCTCATGGTGCGGTCATCATCAACAATCAGAATTAAGCAATCTTCTCGTGTAAAAGTGGGATTATTCACCATTTATCTTCGATTGACAACTTACTTATTGTGGGACGGGCTGGTGCTGTTCGAGTTCTTTTGCTAAAGCCTTGCAGACCTGATTATACTCTATTCTGAGCCGATCCATTTTTTGGGCTGCTCCCTCAATGGTTCCTTGACGGGCAATTGTTTCCATTTCTTCACATAAGTTACAGAGGCCGGTGGCTCCAAGATTACCACTAGGCGATCGCAGGGCGTGAGCCGCTTGACGCAGTTGCTCAGGATCGTTATTCTCAATGGATTTTTTCAGATCGTCGAGACGGAGGGGGGCATCTTCGAGATAAACCCTAATAATATCATTGGTTCGCTGCCCTGCCATGTTGCGTAATTGGTTTAGCATTTTCCTATCAATGGCCACAGATTCCAATTCCAAGAGCGGTTTACAGAGGCGTAAGGCTTGTTTTAGTTCTTCGATGCGGATGGGTTTAGCAATATAGTCATCCATTCCCGCTTCTAAAGACTTTTCCCTATCTCCTGGCATGGATTCTGCGGTCATGGCAATAATCCGAGGCTGCTGATGGTAGGAGAGGGTTTGACGAATATGACGAGTCGCTGTTCGCCCGTCTATTTGTGGCATCCGAACATCCATTAAAATCACATCGTAGGCAGATGCTCTTAAGGCAGTTAAAACCTCTTGACCGTCGCTGACAATAGTTGCCCGATAACCCAATTTTTCTAACAAGGATTGAATGACCTGTTGATTCACCACCACATCTTCGGCGACTAAAATTTTCAGGGGGTGGGTTTCTCCTAGCAACGGTTCTTTGGAAGGAGGATCGAATTTGGGTGGTGTAATGACGATAGGCCTCCCTGCAAAAATCTGCATTAGGGTATAGTATAGTTGGGACTGTTGCACGGGTTTAATTAATATTGCTGCAAATTCTCCCTGGCTGTTTTGAGATGCCATTTCTGCCTTGGTGATAGAACTGAGCATCACTAAGGGCAAATTTTCACAGTGAGGTAGTTTACGAATTGCATGAGCTAATTCTAAACCGTCCATCTGGGGCATATTCATATCCAAGATGGCGACCTCGCAGGTATTTCCCCGTTGTAACCATTCTAGGGCTTTTTCGGCAGAATCTACTGCACAAGTGTACATCCCCCAAGATTGTGCCTGATTGATTAAAATCTTTTGATTAGTTAAATTATCGTCAATAATCAACATCCGCTTACCCATTAAGTCCCCTTCTCCTTGTTGGGAGGTAACGGGAGACAAGCTAGGGGCAGCTTGGGTATGGAGGGTAAAGTTAAAGGTGGAACCTTTCCCATCTATACTATTAACCCACATGGTTCCCCCCATTAATTCACTCAATCGTTTACTGATGGCTAATCCTAAGCCGGTGCCTCCATATTGTCGAGTGGTCGAAGCGTCTACTTGACTGAAGGGTTGAAACAGTCGATGAGAACGGTCTGAGGGGATGCCAATTCCTGTATCTTTGACGGCAAAACGTAGTTCATAATTGAGGGTTTCTTCCTCTCCTTCGTTGCAGTCGAGGGCTGTGGCGTTGACATAAATCACAACCTCCCCTCGCTCGGTAAATTTGACAGCGTTACCGATTAAATTAGCGAGAATTTGTTTTAATCGGGTACTGTCTCCTACAATGGCCCGAGGGGTATTAGATTCGATTAAATAAGCCAGTTCTAGATTCTTGGTGGACGCTTCAGAAACAAATAAACGTAATACGTCTTCGATACAAGGCCCTAGTTCAAAGGGGGCTTCTTCTAACTCTAATTTATGGGCTTCAATTTTGGAAAAGTCGAGAATATTGTTGATCATGGTCAACAGATTTTCCCCACTATTACCAATAATGCTGACAAATTCCTGTTGTTGATCGTTCAATTCTGTATCTTGTAGCAGATCGGTCATCCCTAATACTGCGTTTAAGGGAGTCCGAATTTCGTGACCAATCATCGATAAAAATTCGCTTTTGGCCAGATTAAGTTCTTCAAGGGCTTTTTCTGAGGCTTTCTGTTGCGCCATTTCTCTTTGTAAATCTTGAAGGTCTTGGAAATACTGACCTAACGTGGCAATCAATAGCTCTAATTGATAAATTTCATCCCATTGCTTTAAATTTGGGCGTTTTTCTTCTGGCAGTAAAGATTGGGTTTTCTGGACTAATTGCCCTAAGGGAAGTTGTACTTCTCGTCTAAACATGACGAACATGATCACGATTAAAACGCCACTGACAATAAAGGAAGCGATTAAAATTTTGCTGGCTGATTTCAGGTTCGTTTTTTGGGTTGGTTGTAGGGTATAAGCAATGCGAACTTCCCCTAAAGATTGTCCTGCAGCAATAATCGGTTGCCGTATTTCTCTAATTTCGGGCTGTTCTACGAGTTTTTCTAGTTGTGATCCTATTTTTCCTTGTTTTGATTGAGAAAGGGTGATAGCAATGGTGGAATGTTCTTGATTGAAAAAGCTACTAACTGGCATTCCTTCTTGGTTGACAATAACACTGTAGAGTAAATCTTTGCCAACACTGGAGTCTTTCATCAGCCGTTCTAGGGTTCCATCATCTAGTTGCAGGTTAGAATCTTGGGAAATAACGCGAATTTCTTTGCTTAAGTCTTCTATTCTCGTTGTTAAATTGTCTACGCGTTGATAATATCGCCAACGAATCTGAATAACGCCAAATAATAACTGGGCTAAGAGTAAACCAAGACTGGTCAACCCTAAATATCTTAGGGTGATTTTATTAGGTGTGAGGTGGCTCAAATTCATAAACTTAATTAATATGGATGTCAATCATCGGGTTTTACGGGATTTTGGTTATTAGAAAGACAATCTTAAAGAAAAGGGGGTTTATTTGTGTAGCTAGTCAAGAGGTTTTTGTAAAAGTTTATATTTAGTTAATTTTATCAGAGTTTGTTCCCTTCAAGTTTACAATACTTAATATAGAACAATAATCTAATAACAACCAATTAAATGTCGGTCAGATCGAATCATCAGTTACGTTATCTGTTTTTGTCCCAAACTTAAGTTAAATCAATAACCAAAACTTTCTTCTAGCATGTCTCGTCTGACACAAAAATGCTATGTTTTGAGTCTCTCTCCTACTGTTGTTATGATCATTTATTTTTAGTGATAGTTATCACTGACTCGGTAGTTTTCATTAGGTAGAATGCAAAAATGCTATCTATAACAAGATAAAAATACGTAATTTAACTTTTTTGAGTGTTTAGGATAGTTCTATATTATTGTTGTTATTTTTTCAACCATTAGCATGACTCATCGATCATTATCGGCTACGTCAGAAGGAATAGAGGCGGCGAAAAAAATCTTAGAGTCTAAAGGTTGGACTCAAGAATATCTAGCAGGAGAAGTCGGGTTATCCAGTCGCCAAAGTATTTGGAAATTTTTATCAGGTCGTCCTGTCTCTCGCCAGATTTTTAAAGAACTTTGTTTTAAACTCAATTTGGACTGGGAAACCGTTGCTGATCTTCCGGATAAGGCTGTCTCAGTAGCAACTTCTGAGGGAACCATCCAGAGTTTAGAGGTGTCAGAATTACTGTCGGTGATGCGTTCTCGCGTAAAAGAAACCATCACCACTCAATGTAATCAGTTGCAATCTTCTTTTGAATTAACCCAACCCCCTCTAGAGAAAATTTACACTCAGACCAGTTTCTACCTCGAACCTAGCTATCAACGGTGGTTAGAGGTGTCAGACCTCGAAGATTCTTTGGCTAAGGCTGATGGACTGCGTCTTTCTACCCCCCATTCTAACACTGTCTTCGATTTAGAATTAGTGACTAAACGAGATAAATTAGTCATTTTAGGGAAACCAGGCGCCGGAAAAACGACTTTTTTACAGTATCTCGCTTTACAATGCAGTAAGAGAAAGTATCGACGAGATTTAATTCCCTGTTTTATTCAATTAAGAACTGAATGGGATCAAGGGGATGAGGAAGTTCTTGATTTACAGACTTATTTGTTTAATTATACTCAAAATTGCGGATTATCTGAGCAACAGAGCCAAATTTTATTAGAAGCAGGAAAATTTCTTTTATTATTAGATGGTTTGGATGAAGTCCCGCAACAGCATAGGGAAATATTATCTAAAAATATTCAAGTTTTTTCCCAAGCCTTCTATAAAAACTCGTTGATTATTACTTCTAGAAATTCAGCACAACAGTTTCACTTTCGAGGCTTTACTTATGTAGAGATGGCAGATTTTGAACACAAAAGAATTCAAGATTGTGTTCAAAAGTGGTTTTTCGTAACTAGCAAAAATAAAACAGAGGGTAAGAAAAAAGCACAACAATTTTTAGAAGAATTAAATAATCCTGACAATCAGGCAATTAGAGAATTGGCCGTTACTCCTATTTTACTCAATCTCTTATGTTCTGTGTTTAAAGAACGATCTAAATTTCCTCGTCAACGAGCCAAATTATACGAAGTCGGATTAGATATTTTATTACAACGTTGGGATCGTTCTCGGGGAATTGAAAGAGATGATTTTTATCACGATTTGCCTTTACTAGATAAGCGAAAATTATTATCTAAAATTGCTGCAGTTACTTTTGCTGAAGGGCGTTATTTTTTTGAAGGTCGTGAAATTCAAGAAATTATAGAAGATTACCTATGCAATCATTGTAATTTCAAAGAGGATATGGAATCTCTATGGTTAACCAGTGAAGCTATATTAAAGTCTATTGAAATACAGCATGGCGTTTTAGTGGAAAGGGCGAAGGATATTTATTCCTTTTCTCATCTTACGTTTCAAGAGTATTTTACGGCTCGCTATATTATCGCTAGTGATAGTCAAAATTTAGAGCATCGATTAACAGATTTGGCTGAAAAAATGGCGGATGAAAGTTGGAAAGAAGTTATTTTATTAACCGTTGATATGTTACCCAAGGCTGATATCTTATTATTAAAATTGAAAGAGTATCTCAATCACTTAACTGAGCAAAATAGTAAGCTAAAAAAATGCTTACAATCCATTGATGAAAAAGTTGAATCCCTAAATTTATCTGAAAAAAAATCAGCCGTCAAAGCTTTCTATTTCACTTTATTTAATCATCGAGATTTTAATTTAGCTTTATCCTTAGATTCTCGATTTGCTTATCAAACTAAATTAAGCAAAGATATTCAACTTGATTCTAGTTTAGTTCGCTGTTTTATGGATAGTTTGATTTTAGTTAAAAATCCCAACATAAAACCTTTCTTGAGTTTACGTCTGAGCCTGGAAATGGAAGAAAAGTTTAAATTAGATGGGGATTTTTTAAAGGATTTTAAGACCCTAAAGGAACAACTTCCTGACCTGGAACAAAAAAAAGATGCTCTGGTTAATTGGTGGATAAATCAAGGTCAAGAATGGGTAGATAGCTTTCGCACTTTATTAATCAGTTACCGTCATATTTGCTATGATTGGCAATTAGATGAAGAAGAAAAAGAGCTATGGACTCGTTTTTATAATGGTAATGTTTTTTTAGTTCAATGTTT
>JASJBX010000152.1 GCA_030066295.1 Crocosphaera sp. | reverse complement strand
AATCACTTGGGACATTTTTTACTGGTTAATCTTCTTTTAAAGCATTTAAAACCACCCGGAAGAATTATTTTTGTGAGTAGCGATACTCATGATCCCAGTAAGATAACAGGGATGCCACCCCCTAATTTTCAAGACCCCAATTTACTAGCACACCCCGAATTAGACCCAACGCTCAAAGATAAAAGTGTTTCGGATCGTGGTCGAATTGCCTACACCACCTCGAAGCTTTGCAATATCTTGTGTGCTTACGAATTATCTCGTCGTCTTGAAAAACAGGGATTAAGCACAGAAGAACATCCCCTTACAGTCAATGTGTTCACTCCGGGGTTAATGCCAGGAACAGGCTTAGCTCAAGACTATCCCCCAAGGGCGAAAATGGTCTGGGATTATATTCTTCCTCTTTTTAGTTTTTTTCCCAAAATTAATAGTACCAAAGAATCAGGACGAGCATTAGCCAGATTGGTTGAAGCTCCTGAGTTAAAAAATGTAACGGGAAAATATTTTAGTGGGTTACAGATGATTTCATCTTGATTCGTCTATCTCAACAATGTGAGAGAGATTTACTTAAATGTTGTTAAGACGCGAGTTAGGAAGCCCACGCTGTACTGCCTAGCAGTTAGCGTGGGAGTGTGTCACGCAGAAACTAAGGTAATAACCGTTAATTCTGGAGGACAAAAAAACCGTCCTGGAAAATAAGTTCCTAGTCCTCGGTTAACATAAAGTTGGTTACCTCTAATATGATGCCATCCTTGATGCCATTGCCAATTTTTGAGAATTCCCGAACAATGATTAATATAGGGAATACAATTTTGTAACTGTGAAGGTATCCGTTCACGGATTTGCTGTACTAACATTAAACCCGGTCCAAAACCAGGAATAACAATTTGACCCCCATGGGTATGACCGGATAATTGTAAATCAACCCGCCAATGTTGTAAAATCTTAGCAGTGTCGGGATTATGGGACAAAACTAAACAAGGTTTCGACTCAGATAATCGAGACAGGGTCGCCTCCGGGTTAAATTCTCCTGACCAGAAATCTGCTAACCCCACAATAGGCAAATTGTCCCCCAATGGGCTAATAATTTCATTCCAGAGAACCTTTATTCCCACCTCACTCAACGCTTCCGTCACTTTGGGTTTAGCCTGAGGATACAAGACATCATGATTCCCCAAAACAGCATAAGTGCCGACTCGACTCTGTAATAATTTTAATTTAGGGGCTAAAGTGTAAATGGTGTCGGCTTGGTTAGTAATATAGTCCCCTGTGAGCATAACCAAATCGGGTTGTTCTTGATTGCTCAAGTTAATCGCTTGAGTGAGGAGTTGGGGGGATAAACAACATCCATCGTCATGCAAATCCGAAAGTTGCACTATTTTTGTTCCTTCCAGGAGAGAGGATAACCCCTTAATCGGGATGGTTAACCTTTCTACCTTCAAGGATTCGCTTAAAATGGGAGAAAGCATGATTAGCAAGTGTGTGTGATGAGTAATCTTACTTCTCACCATAGCGACGGATTAAAACGCCCGATTAAATTTGCTGTATTTTTATAAGGTTTATATTAAGAAAGGTTGCTTAATCACTAAATCTTAACCCGGTCATTTTCTTAAAATTAACTCGGACTATTTTATCCTAAAAATAGGAAAAGCCTATTAGAGTGGACTAACCGTAATATGTTTAAAAATTGTTTAATTTGTACCGATTTTAAAGATGGCCTCTATCGTTTGCTCGACTTTGTTCCTCAGTTAGCTAGTAATGGCCTGAAGCGCATTGTCTTTCTTCATAGTATTTCCGTCTGGGAAGATGAAAAAGTGGCTAGGGTAGATGAAGAAAAGATTGCTCAAGCTAAACAACGTCTCAGCCCCGCTTTAGATAAGGTTCCTGAAGGGGTAGAAGTCAAAATTGAGGTTCTCTCTGGACAGGTGAAAGACTCTGTTTTACAACTGATTGAAACCTATGACATCGACGTTGTTTTCACCGGAATGCCCATTCGTAATGCCTTTGAAACCAAGCTTTTTGGTAGTCATACCCTAGAGTTAGCCCCGGCAACCCCCACCCCGTTAATGGTGTTTCGGCCCCAACTCATTTCCACTTACACTCACGAAGAGTTAAGTTTACGCAGCAATCATCTCTGGCGGTATTTATTGATTCCTTATAACGATGGGGACTCAGCCCAGTATCTACTCAAACAAATTAAAAAGATGACGCAAAATCAGCCTGATGGATCTTTGCAGCAATGTTTATTATTATGGGTCATCGATGATGGCGGTCGTTCTCAAGATTTAACCGACTATCATCTAGAACAAGCACAAGCCAAACTCAATCAAGTTCAACAAGAACTTGAAACCTTCAATCTGACAGTAACCACAGAAATACGGCAAGGGAACCCGTTACACGAAATTTTAGACGCAGCTATTGATTATGATATTAGTGCGATCGCCACAGCTTGTCATTATCGCTCTAATTTCCTGGCTTGGACCACCCCCAGTTTAGCGAATGATATTTTGAGTCATAGCTGGTTTCCTGTCTTATTTTTCTCCCCCGAAAAATAACTAAAAATTAGAGCCATTACGAGAGGTGGTATAAGCCCCCTTGAGCTTATTCTCAATGGTGGGTTTCAGCTTTTCAAACTCTTGTTTGAGCATTCGTTTGGTAATTTGAGGTTTACCCCCTCGTAACAGTTGACTTTTATCGGCCCAGTCCCGTAAATTTTCACATTGGTTAGGGGCAATGTTGGTGGTTAAAACGTGCTGACAAGCTTTGCCCTTTTCCAAGGCGAAAAACAAAATCCAATAGGAACCCGACTCTCCCAATAAACGGGCAAACCGTTGACCCGATGAACTTTTGAGATCGAGATAACAGGGTAACCATCTCGGTCCGTGTTCACGATGATAGAGGACGGTAATCCACAAAATCATGGGATGGGGACTGGTGATAAAGACAAATTGGTTATAACGAATACTCGAGAGACGATTGGCAATATCTTCTTCATTGAGCATTACCCAAAGACTGGCAAAGTTCCCTTCTGGGGCGCGGATGATGTGGGGAAAAACGATTTTTTGTTGGGGTTTGTCCTCAGGCCAAGACATTTTTAAGCAGATGTCGTCCCCTTTGGGGCAGGTTTTTCTGAAGGTAGACTTAGTGGAGCGAGTGGACTTAGTGGAGCGAGTGGATTTAGTGGACTTATCCAGCCCTTGTTTCGGGTTGGCCACTAAAGTTTCTTGTTGAGATTCCACTTGAGTTGGTTCTAGTTTATCTAACGCCTTTAAAATGTCTGTTGCCGTTTGAGGACGTCGATCGGGTTCTTTGTCCATACATTGGAGAATCAAGTTTTCGAGGTCTGATGGCAGACGAAGTTTGGCCGGAATGGGTTTGGGTTTGGTGTAATGATGGGCCTCATACCAACCCCCAAAAGAAGAATTTTCGGGAAAAATGGGCATTTCCCCCGTGATCATTTCATACATCATCACCCCCAGACTATAGATATCGGAACGACTATCGAGTTCTTTCCCTTCAATCTGTTCCGGGGAACAATAGGCTAGGGTTCCCATAAATGACTGGGTTTGCGCCTCTCCCGACTGAATTAATTTCGCGATGCCAAAATCGAGAAGTTTGACTAACTCCCCCAAAGCCGGATCGTGAATGACCAAAACGTTACTGGGTTTAATATCTCGGTGAATAATGGGACACATTTCCCCTTCAAACATGATCCCTTTGTGGGCGCATTCGAGGCCAAAACAAATCTGTCGCGTGATCTTTAAAAATCTCGACAGGGATAGGGGACGAAACTTAATGACTTCGCTGAGACTTTCCCCTTTGAGAAATTCCATCACATAAAACGGGATTTCTTTTTCGTCTACCCCATAGTCTCGTACGCGCACAATATGATTACTTTTTTCCCCCAATAACGCAGAAACCGTGGCCTCTCGTTCAAAGCGATCGCGCATTTTACTATTGAGAAGGGCCTGGGACAAAAATTTAACGGCAACGGTAACACCACCAAGAAGTTTATCTTCAGCACGATAGACTTGACCCATCGCACCACTGCCAACGAGATCGATGAGTTGATAACGGTTCGCCAATAAGCGACGTTGATGAGTTTCTTTCATGGTAACTGGGGGATTCATAATGATTCATTAATGGTGAGAGAGGCAGAAAAAATCAGGGGTTAGGGGTTAGGGGTTGGGGGACTGTGGGTTAAACCAGAAAAATTACAATTGACGTTCAAAAATCGCTTCCATGGTGCTAGTGAGGTAATGGCCCGCCAACAGTCCCCCAGAAAAATGATAGGTATTATTATTCAGACGGTAAAACGTTTCAAAGCCACTCCGTCGCTGGCGATCGCTGAGTACCCAATAGCGTTGAATAATCGAGTCAGGGCCGATCCAACCTTCTCCTTCTACTTTGCCTAAGACACTTTGCTGAAGAACATAGGTATATTCTCGTTCTTCTCCATTGAGATGTCCCCGATATTGAAAGGCAATTTCAGGGCGATCGCTGCGGGGAAACACCAATTTGGTGACCATGGTGAACCAATTATCATTACTCCAAGCCACGATACTTTTTCCCTTAACCGGTAAGGGCATTTCATTGCGTTCGAGCCAATTTCCTTCAATTGTCCAGCGTCCGGCTTCCATTAAAAAGCTATGAGCCAAGATACCACTCCTTAATCTCTTTAAACGATGGTGAGCAAATGTGAGATCCTAGGTGGGACAAGGTAGAGTTCAAGTCAAAAAATCGAGGAAAAGGCCGCTTGTCCACTGACTCATTTTTGAGGAATGGTTTGACTTCCCTTTAAATACTCTGACTCCTATCACTCTTAGGTTTCTCTACTTTAGATTTCCCTAACTTTACGAAAAACTAACAGAACTTGATATTTTTTGGTGATTGGTTTACTGGTTAGTCAAGGGGTAGATGAATGTCACCGAGTAACTTTGTTTGTTTAGCCCCTGTTACTTGGGGTAAATTTCCTGGAAGCTTACTTACGTATCGCCAGTAGGCTAAAACGGCAAAGGCGATCGCTTCTTTAAAATCACTGTTCAGTCCCACCTCATCGGTGGTTTTGACCATGGTGTTCGGGGGAAAATGAGATTTAATCCGTTCTCTTAAGTATAAATTATGACAGCCGCCACCACATAATAAAATTTCGTCAATGGGATATTCGACAAACTGTTGATAACTTTGGGCAATGGAGGCGGCGGTTAAGTCGGTTAGGGTGGCTAAAAAATCCGATTCTGATAAATGATGGTCTTGTGCTTCTTGCCAACATTGTTCTAAATATTCGGCCCCAAATAATTCTCTTCCGGTTGATTTGGGAGGAGGTTGTTGGAAAAAGTCTTGCTGTAACCATTGTTCAATTAAGTCTGAATCAGGTTGTCCAAGGGAAGCCCATTCTCCATTTTTATCGTAGGTTTTTGTTCCGTTGCTTAATTTTTGTACGGCTAAATCAATTAAGACATTCCCCGGTCCTGTATCCCACCCCATAATTTGATCTTGCCAATGGTTTCCTTGTTTGGGGGGCAAATAAGTGACGTTACCTATACCGCCGATATTCTGCACGCAACGGTGATGCTGGGGATGGGCTAACAGATAAGCATCAATTTTCGGCACAAGAGGGGCCCCTTGTCCGCCGGCTGCCATGTCAGCCACTCTAAAGTTATTAACGGTGGGAATTCCTGTCAAATTGGCGATGATTGCCCCTCTGCCTAATTGGAGGGTATACCCTAATTTTTGGGGCATGGGGGGTCGATGATAAACCGTTTGTCCGTGGGAACCAATCAGTTCGATGGTGGGATAATTTTGTTTAATTTGATTGACTGCTTCGACAAAACAGAGGGCGATTTCTTCATCCAATTGGGCAAATGCTTCCATGGACAGTGGTTTTCCCCCAGCCACTTCTAAAATGGTTTGTCTTACTTTTTCGGGATAATCATAATTGACCCCAGACACAAATTGGATGGTTAAATCAAGGTCTTTTTCTGTAATTTTCACTAAGGCAGCATCAATACTGTCCACGGAGGTTCCACTCATTAATCCTAGACAATACATTTGACACACTCCCGCCGTTAAGCTCCTACGTCGCTATAACGGGGGATTCTTAAATTCACATTCAAGATTTCCTGCTTCACAGATTCTTGACTAGGCATTACTGCAGAGCGCATCCTATACTTATTTTTAAAGCGAGGAAAGCCTAACTTTTTAGATTGCATATCAGCAAAAGACCTATCTAAAGTCCTTAAAACTTGTTGTAGAACTTGAGCATTCACCGATTTAAGAATTTCGTTAGTTTTCTTGGCTTTTGTTAATGATTTAGCTTGATTGTGATAATTAGGATAAAGGACATCAGGAGAGATGATATATTCCTGAATTAATGAACAAGCATTTACAGGTGATTTTCTAGAGTTTGACCAATCCTTACGCTCTCTCAAAGCATAATTCCAGACGGAACGGCAAACATCTAAGGTGTGTTCAATTACCTCCGTTTGCTGCTTATCTGGAATTAGCTTAAATTCGTAAGTCAAGGTGAGCATTAATTTGACCACTGTTAATACCCTCCGCATGCTAACTTAATCTACACAATCTGTCAAACCCTGTAAGTCGTCTCCCGTTAGTCGGTTTATTTGTTGGCAAAAAGACGAGTGACCCCGGCGAGGTTCCCTCGCCTTGGGAACGCGCGAGTCATCTCCCGTTAATTTCTATGAGTCTTTTTTTCGGGAGAAATATAACGGGAGTACTCTTTTTGCATTTCTAGATAGTTACTATGGTCAAAGCTCTGATTATAACACCCCTAGACTTATGGTATCTAGGGGTTTATGATCGAGATAAATTTTGTTAGATTAACCACCAAAAACTATTGGGAAACGCTAAAATGTCTGTCCCTGAAGAACTCACTACTGAGGTCTCTCAACCCGCTAAATCCGAAGAAACTTCAACCCCTAAGGCTGAAGTTGAGGAAAATCCTCTTCTGTTTCAAGCGATCGGCACCCTCAAAGGGAAACCGGAACAAGATGAAGAGGGTAACTTTTTTATCCGTTTAGGGGGAAAACGCTATAAACTCTTTATTGCTGGTTACCGCTATCAAGCTTGGCTGAAGCAAATGGCTGCTAACCCCGACCAAACTTTATTTTTGCGGGTGTATCCCAAATGTTTGATGATTCCTCGCAAAGATCCTCAAATTTATTTTCAAGTGGCTGCTTGGGAAGAGGAAAACCCTTGGGAAGAAGACCCGGGGATGTTTAAATTCAGAGGGGTTTGGCAATTTGTTCCCCAAGTGAGAACGCCAGTGATTTCTGTTTATCGTAATCAAAATGCCAATGATCCGAAGGGGAAATTTAAAGCGTCCCATCTTCCTGTGTTGATGAGGCGAGACGATGAGGCCAAACCTTTCCGTTTTAACCCCAAAATAGCTAAGGAAGATTTACCTCGCCGTTGGTTTGTTCAAGGCAATTTTAAGTTTATTCCATCTCGTAACTGTTGGGGATGGGATAAAGATTTAGAACCCCCCACTCAATCAATTCCCCGCTATAAAAAACCAGTCAAAGCCACCTCCGACGGAAACCCACCCCCAAGAGGAGAGAGAAAACCGATGAGAAAATTTGATAAACCCAAAAAACCGACGATTCAGAAGCCAAAGTCTGATGAATAGGGCTGATTATCACGGTTGTTTTCAATCATCATGGTTCCCTAACTTATATAATAAATTGTCTAATTAAATTTGGAGATACGCCCTATTTATACCCCTCCGTTAGCCCGCTTAATTGAACAGTTACAACGTTTACCTGGGGTTGGACCGAAAACGGCCCAACGCCTCGCTTTACATATCCTCAACCGTCCTGAAAATGAAGTTCAAGCCCTGGCGAAAGCTTTAATTGATGCGAAGAAACGAGTGGGGTTATGTAAGGTTTGCTTTCATTTTTCTGAACAACCTATCTGTGATATTTGTCGCAACCCTAACCGTGATGGTCAAACCATTTGTGTGGTGGCAGACTCCCGTGATGTGATTGCTTTGGAAAAAACCCGAGAATATCGGGGTAAATACCATGTTTTAGGGGGGGTGATGTCTCCCATGGATGGTATCGGCCCCGAACAACTCTATATTCAACCGTTAGTCAGACGGGTGACGCAAGAGGGAGTCAAAGAGGTTATTTTAGCTATTAGTCCCACCGTGGAAGGGGAAACCACGACGTTATATATCGGTCAACTCCTGAAACCTTTTACTAAGGTGACTCGTATTGCTTTTGGTTTACCCATGGGTGGGGATTTAGAATATGCTGATGAGGTCACCTTAGCACGGGCCTTAGAAGGGAGACGAGAGTTAGATGAATCCTTTTGAGTTTGTTTAGCCCCTAGCGGTACTCAAAGAGGGTAAGAAACTAACCAGAGACGGAAAAATAATGATTAACATTAAGACTAACAGTTGTAGCAAGATAAACGGAATAGCCCCGCGATAAATTTCTTCTGTTTTTAACTCTGGTGGTGCCACTCCCCTAAGATAAAATAAAGCAAAGCCGAAGGGAGGGGTTAAAAAGGATGTTTGTAAGTTAGCAGCTAAAATAACGCCATACCACATCAAATCTACCCCCAAGGTTTCTGCCACCGGTTTAAAAATCGGAACCACAATAAACGCAATTTCAAAGAAGTCAATAAAAAACCCTAAAATAAATACGGTTATCATACTTACGGCTAAAAACCCATATTTTCCGCCGGGTAAGGTGGTTAAAATTTCTAACATGAAATGATCCCCATTAACCCCTCGAAACACTAAACTAAAAGCGGTTGAACCAAAGAGAATAAAAATCACCATGGTACTAATGCGTAACGTTGCATCACAAACTTGTTTCAGGGTTACCCAATTTAATTCCTTATTAAATCCTGCTAAAACAATCGTCCCTAATGCACCCACGGCACCAGCTTCGGTAGGGGTGGCAATGCCAAAAAAGATACTTCCTAATACCAATAAAATCAGTAATAATGGGGGAAGCATGGCTTGACAGACTTGTTTTATTAATGCTTTCTTACTAATATTTCGCTCTTCGGGAGGCAAAGCTGGAGCAACATCTGGACGAATGAAAGAAACAATAATAACATGAAGAGCGAAGGCACTGGACATCATTAACCCTGGAATAATAGACCCAATAAATAAACTACCCACAGGAATTCCTAATTGATCGGCTAATACCACCAAAACAATACTGGGAGGGATTAATTGACCTAAAGTTCCTGAAGCAACAATTGCCCCTGATGCTAACTCTTTGTTATAACCATAACGCAACATAATCGGTAAAGAAATTAAACCCATAGCCACCACTGTTGCGGCCACGACTCCGGTAGTTGCTGCGAGTAATGCACCGACAATAACCACTGCTAACGCAAGGCCACCGCGTAATCTACCGAATAAGATTCCCATTGTTAGTAGTAATTTTTCGGCAATTCCTGTCTTTTCCAGCATCGATCCTAAAAAGATAAAATAGGGAATAGCTAGAAGGGTATAATTCCCCATAATGCCAAAAATTCGACTGGGTAACGCACTTAAAAAAACGGGATCAAATGCTCCTAAAATAACACCAATCAGGGCGAAAATAATAGAAACCCCACCCAAAGAAAAGGCAACCGGATAACCAAAAGATAATAAAATTAATGCTATGAGAAACATTAACGGGCCTAACCAATCATATGCTAGGATCATGATCTTCCTCCTGGGCTGTGATTTGATCGGTAAATATAGCCCAATTTTTAATGGCTTCAGCTACTCCTTGAAAAATGAGTAAAATATAACTAACAATAATCATGGATTTAATGGGATAGCGGGGAAGTCCGCCGGGGTCAGGAGACATTTCTAAAATCTTCCAAGAATTAATAACATTACCCCAAGAATAATAAATGATCATTAAACAAAAGGGAATTAAAAAGATAAAAACGCCGATAAAATTAGCTAAGGCTTTTCGCTTTGGTGACCAATCTTTATAAAATAGATCAACTCTAACATGGTCATCATGTTTCAGGGTATAGGCAGCCCCTAAAAGAAAGACAAGATCAAACAAATACCATTGCACTTCAATTAAGCCATTAGGGGTTAGTTTTTGACCAATCAATAGACCTAAATCTCGTCCAACTACATTCCAAACCCCTACAAAAATCATGAGGAGAACTAACCAATAAGTTAACCTTCCTATCCATTCATTGATGGTATCGATAATTTTGGCAATATTTAGTAACTTTTGCAAGGGTTAACCTCGATCTCTACTCGTGGGTAATTTAATATAACACCATCAGGGAAACCGTGACAAGCTAACAATATTGTGTCATTTTATTATCAATTGATGGCAGCTAAGGTTTCTGATAAATAGTCGGCTGTTGATTCAACTAAAGGGATTGTATTCTCGTATAACATTCGGGTTGGACCGATTAATCCCACACTCCCGACAGGAATATTCCCTTGACAATAAGTAGCAGAAATTAGGCTACAAGGGCGCATAGATTCTAAAGGGTTTTCTGTGCCAATTTTGAGGGTAACACGCCGATTTGTTAGTTCAGATTCAGAGATATCTAGAATTAAAGGTAAGAGTTTATCTTGTTCTTTTTCTAGTAAGTGGAGTAACATTTGCACCTGTTGTAACTGGGAAAATTCAGGTTGAAGTAAAACTTCTGATACGCCATGAATCATCATTTGAGTCGCAACAGAGGACTTTAAATAAGTTTTTAATTGTTTCAGTAAACTTTTGAGAAAATCGGCATAGTTGATGAAATCTTGATCAATTTTTTGCCAATCCAACTGGTTTAATTCTAATAAGGATTTACCTTTTAATTGACTGTTTAAAAAGTTGGAAAGAATATGTAATTCTTCTTCTAACCACTCTTTATCTTCTTCATTATCTTTCACCAAAGTAGCAGGAATATCAACCACAATTGATTGGGTTTGATAACTATCAGTAACCACCAGTAACATTGCTTGTTTTGATGAGATGGGAATTAGTTGAAGATGACGGAGTTGATTAGGAGAGGTTTGGGGTAAGGTAATTAAGGCAATATAACCGCTTAACTGAGCTAAAATTTGGGTGGCTCGCTGTAGTGCTGTTTCAAAATTATAGGTTTTTTGGTTAAATTGTTGACTTAAATTCTGTTTTATTTTTTTGGCACTTTTTTCATTAGGAGTCATTAAATTATCGACATAAATACGATAGCCAAAATCAGAGGGAATCCGTCCGGCTGAAGTGTGGGGTTGATATAAAAAACCGGCTTTTTCTAGTTTTCCTAACGTATTACGAATGGTGGCAGAACTGACAGTAAAATCGTATTCTGTAACTAAGGTTTTTGAGCCAACCGGTTCGGCTGTGGCAATATAATGTTGTACAGTAGCTCGTAAAATATCTTGATGACGTTGATTTAATAAAGTGGGAACTTTCATAATGGTCTAAGGGGTCAATCTAAGACTGGATAAAATGGTTGTTAATATTAAAGCAGTTTTTAGTCATTAATATTGGGGAATGTTAGCATCAACTCTAGCAGCATAAGCTGCAATGCCTCCCGTTATATTTTTAACATTGGTAAAACCGTTGTTAAGTAACCAAAGACACATTTGCGCCGATCGCATTCCGTGGTGACAAAGAACAAGGGTTTCTTTATGAGGATCAAAACGCTGGTCAATGTCAGAAGACCATTGTTCAAATTGACTTAAGGATAGCACTTCAAACCCTTCGATATAGGCGATCGCAACTTCTTCTGGTTCTCTAACATCGATTAATTGTAACTCAGTCGTGTCTTGAGCTAACCGTTCTGCTAGTTCCTGGACGCTGATGACAGGGAGAGAGGGAGATTGAGTCATAAAGGTACTTAAAATGAGTTGATTTAAGTACACATTAGCAGATTGTTGAAAGAGAAAAGAGTTGGACGTAAGCCGGATTCTGTTCAATGGAGAGTTATCTATCTAGGACATTTGTTACCAAATGTCTCGTGCGGTACACCTAAAACGGGACAGGAAAAAGACCAACCTTT
>JASJBX010000151.1 GCA_030066295.1 Crocosphaera sp. | reverse complement strand
GACTATAAACCGCCGTAGTGGGAAAATTGTTAAAACTCAAACTAATAGTACCACGAAGGAAGTTCTGGCAGTCCTTAAGGGGATACCAGAAGCCTACACTGTACCGTCAGGTCAGTGTAGGTAGTTCACTTTGATCAAAAGAATAATTCCTATCATGGTTAAAATTGTACCTATCACTGCTTTAAACATAATCTTTTCATGACGAAAAATAGCAGCGAGAAGCAAGACAAAAATGGGATCAGTCGTATTTAAAGTGTTGGCAATAGAAACATCCACGTATTTAATCGACACCAAAGATAACCAAAATCCTCCAAAGGTAATGAAACAAACGGACAGCCATAAATAAGCCACTAACTTAAAATCCCGCAATGGAACGATCCAACCCCCTAACTGTTGGGTTGTGATCCCCAAAAAGAAGATTCCCAGAGTGCCAGATACCATACGAATGAAAGTAGCTTGAATGGCAGAAATTGAGGCTAGTGCTTCCTTGGCAACAATAATTGACACTGACATACACAAAACGGATAGTAAACCGAAAATAACCCCTCTGAAAGTTGATTTTTGTTGTTCTTCCGTCAATTTAGCTTGCAGAACAACCGCAATACCAGAGATGACAAAAAGAATGCCTATCCAAGTGGTGAAATTGTGCCTTTCTCCTAGAAAAAATACCGCCAACAGGATGGTCAGCACTTCTCCAAGAGTTGACAATAGCACCAAAGCGTGGGCTCCCAAATCTTGCAAAGCAGCAAAGAAAAGGGTATCGCCCACAGAAATCCCCAACAAACCGCTCAAAATCAACAAAAATAAGGATTGGCGTTCAACCCCCTGAGATTGAGTCAAAATGAGAATGACTGCGAGGAGAATTGCGCTGAGACTCCCTTTGGCTAGAGTCAATCCTAAAGGGGAAATTTGTTCCCCTAAACGCTTAAATAAGATGGCACCAACCGCCCAAGAAAATGCTGAACCTAGGGCCGCAGCAGTTCCAATTATCCTAAAATCCATCGTTTTTTTCCTAACATCTACCCTACTTGAAAAACCAAAACATATCGTTGGGGAATGAAGCCATATTGATCGATTAAACGAAAGCCATAATATTTAAGTTGATTAATAATCAACTCTTTGGCAATATAGGGACCGTGATAGGGGAGGGTTTGATCTTCGACGACTCCATTATCAACCACAATCAACCGGCCCTCTTTTTTAAGTGCCTGTTTAATACTTTCAACAAAACGATCTTTGACTGGTTCCAGAGAAGTTGAGTAAATAATGTGGTACAGAGAACACATATAAATCAAGTCCATTTGCTGAGGTGGCAGCTTGGCATTATCCGTAGTATTGTTGACCAACTCAATATTATTCACCCCATATTTTTCGCTAATGTTTTTAACATAGTTGAGGTGATTTTCCACTGTATCTACGGCTAACACTTTTCCCTGAGAACCCACCAATTTAGAAAATTTAAAGGTGTAGTATCCCGGACCACAACCAATGTCAGCAACGTTATACCCAGGTTGGACGTTCAAAGAGTCCAACATCTTGCTCGTTTGTTCCCATTCTTCTCGTCTTGGGTTATTAAAGAGGATGAAATCTTCTAAAAATCTCTCTCTCTCAGTGGCTTCTTCTGACCCGTCATCTTCCAATTCTTCTATTTCATATTTACGTTTGAGATATTCTTTGAGATTGGCAAAATCATTGTCAGCGAAAAAATTAAAGAATTCTAAAACTAACGGCTCTTTTAAGAACTGTTGCTGCTGTTGAGGGGATGCCAGTAGATATTCTCCGAACCACTGAAGCGCAGTATATTCTCCCCCAAAATTTTCGTTAGGGATAATTTTTTCATAGGTTAAAACTGCTTCTTTAGCAGACTTTAAATTGTTGTTTTCTAGGGCATCAAGCATCAATTTAGCTGCCGCAATTCCTGCTGCTGTTTTATCGAAAGAGTCGATACTCCCTAAGTGGACTAAGGAAACCCTAGAGTTAATTTTAATCCACTCTCCTTCTGGTGTTTGAGGTTCTTCTTGACCATGAGCTTTTCTTGTCAAAAATAGGAATAAAGGAGTTAATAGAAACAAGGCAACTCTTCGACTCAATCGCGATGTACTTTTTGTTAGGATTCTATTCATTATTGCTAACTCCGTTAAATCTTGAAGGAGGCTTTTAAAGTCGCATGACTCAATCTAGGAGTTGTCATGGGTCTTTTGCCCAAAATTACTTTCTTTTACGGCTATGAGACTGTCTTTGACTCTAATAAGCCTCTTTTTTTTCTTCTTTCTTTCACCATTTGAAGATAAGCATAGGGGACTGTCTGAAGATTCTTGGCGATCGCCTATTAACTTAACTCATCCAAACCTCTTCTAACCTCACCTCCCCTGTTTTCTAGGAACTACCGAACTTTGAGTCGTAACCCTGCCCGTTCGATGGTATTTAGGGCGTGGTCTAAACTGACAATAAAACGTTTTTTGGAATAGATAGCATACTTTTCACGATATTTTGGAGGTGTAAAGTTGATGGTCATCACATTCGCCCCAGCATTTAAACCCATCAGTTGACCGTCTGGCTGAATTTTTTCGAGGGCGCTGACTGTGGGAATCAGGGGAGTTTTCAAAGCAATGCGATAAATGGCCATCGTGTTTAGGGTGTAGTCTAGATTTCCGTAGCCAATATTCTCTAGGGGTGTATCTTGATTAGGAATGAAAGGAGAACTGCTAACAAAATTGGGCTGAATTTTGAGGGCAAGCAGGATATCTTCTACGAGATGATCTAATGTTTGTCCACGCAAACCGACAATATTGCCCGTACCCACTTCAAAGCCCGCATCTCGGAGCCAGCGCAGACACTGTAATCTTCTCTCAAGGGGGGTGTGAATGGTTTTTTGATGTAGTTGGGGATCAGAAGCCTCAAACTTGAGAATATAAGAGTCTGCCCCTAGTTGAGCGAATCGTTGGTAAACCTTTTGGGGTCTTTCTCCCATGCACAAAAGAATCGGAAAATTATAGCGACGCTTAATTTCGGGGATCACCTCTTGGACAACAGAATCGCTTTGAGGATCTTGCCCTGATTGTAAGAAAAGAATCGAGATATCGGTTTGGGCAATTTGGTCAGCAATCTCAAGAATTTCCTCTGTAGACATTCTATATCGATGGATTTGGGGATTGGCTGCACGCATCGCACAGTAATCACAGTTTTTCTGACAGTAGTTAGAAATTTCGATGACTCCTCGCAGCAAAACTTCATCCCTTCCTGCTTGCTGACGGACTTCTCTGGCTTGACGGAATAAGTCTTGCTGTAATTCTCCTTGCGCTTGAATTAATGTTTTTAATTCGGATTGGCTCAGGTGCGAAATATCCGGAGGTTTTTGAACTGGTAGTTGTATCATGATGATTTATTTTTATGGGTTTAACTCTATTGTCTTTTCTTTTTACTTAACTAATTACTTTTAATAATTATCTTTTAATATTATATTTATAAAAATTAAACTTTCTGCCAAACTATCAAAAAATAGGGGTGAAAAAAACACCCCTTCACTGTTTTTTCAACAGTCAACTGAGATTGTTTGAGAATCAATTTAATTTAGAAGTGACACCGGGGATCAGCAATTTCAAAGGGTTCTCCCTTGAGTTCTTCTAAAGTTGCTTGCTGTTCATTGCTGAGAATCCCTAGGGTTTTTTCCTGATAAGCGTCTACCAAAGGCTCAATAGCATTACGATTTGTATTAACGGGGTTGCAACTCATCTGAGGAGGATTTGGCGAGGTTCTGGTATTACTCTCAGGGGGAGAAAAATGACGACCGATATTCTCTAGAGTTTCTTGTTGTAAATCTTGTAGGCGTTCTCGTTGTTTAGGGGTTAACTGGATAGGACTGGACAAGGTTAAGGTGCTTGAATGCTGCTTATTGGCAGCCCGATTGCCCGGTCCAGATTCAGGATGCCAACCATTGACTTGCAAGAGAATTTCTCGGAAACGCTCCAATTGTCTAGGTTCTAAAATAGTAGCGACTTGTTGTTTAGTTTGCTCTATTTGTCTTTTGATATCTTCTTGTGAATTAGACCCTCCACGAAACTCAGATAGCTGTTGTTGGGCTTGAGTCCTTACCCTGTCGATATTTTCGATTTGTTCGCTAGTTAAGTTTAATTCTTTTTGAACCTTTTCACTTTGTAATAAGCGAAGGGGATCAGAAGCAGGACGCATAGCACCAGGGAGATTCATGATAATCTCAGGACCAGGAACGTTAGGTTGTTGAGGATTTTGGGACAAACCGGGTAATCCCCACAAACCAATTAGGACAGAAGCACAAGCAAGTTTAAGAATGTTAATTGAATTGGTGAGGTAACTCATAGCTGGTTTTCCTTCATCGTTAAATTTAAAAGAGATTGAAAAGTGGTAACTTACTTCTAATATACTATAAATTATGAGAAAATATAGGATTATGATCGGTGCTTTTGCCCTTGGTAAATCTTCGTTTTCATATATTAAAAATTATCCAAAAAATATAAAATTTTGTATATTTGTGTAAATTAAAGAAAACGACATAGATGCTCACATAAATCTGGTCATACAATATAGTTAATTGGATTTAGTAGGGAGTAAATATGATATGCAGACTCTCATACCTGATTTAACAGACAGGCAATCCATAGATAGACAAGCCTTAATTAAAAAATCTCTTCAAAGAGTTCAAGACTTGCACCATCTTCAAAAAGCAGGGCTAATTTGCAAGAGTGGGGACTTCTTTCCCTCCGTTCACTATCCCCCCATTACGATGTATGATTCCATCAGCGAAGAGGAGTTGTTTGCAGATTACACCACTCCGGCCGATGGGTTGTTAGATGTCTATGCCCATATTCCTTTTTGCGAGAAGAAATGTGTCTTCTGTCACTACCCCGTGAAATTGGGGGAACAATCGGCAGAAAAAGACCTTTATCTCGATGCTTTAGAAAAAGAAATGGATCTCTATCTCAGACGACTGGGATTGGAGCGAATCAAAGCGCGTTCGATTCTCGTGGGGGGGGGAACGCCGACTTTTCTGAGTTTGGGTCAGTTACGGCGTTTTTTAGAGTTTTTTGTCACCAGAGTTGATGTATCGACTTGTACCCAGTTTAATTATGATGTTGATCCCATCACGTTAATCGGACTGGAAGGAGAAGAGCGGTTACGGATGATGCGTGATTACGGTGTCGATCGCTTAACTATCGGTGTTCAATCCCTGGACGATGAGATTCTCAAGATGATGAACCGTCATCACGACACAGAAGAAGCCCTTCTCTCCATTGAAAATGCCCAAAAATTTGGCTATCAAGTGGATATCGAATTTATCTTTGGCTATCCAGGACAAACTCTAGATAACTGGATTGATGTGATGGAGGAAGCGGTTTCCTTAGGGGTTGAAGAAATTCAACTCTATCGTCTTAAAGTGGAGGCTTATGGAGACTATCAAGCCACCATCAAAGCCGTCAGAGAAAGGGGATTACAAGCTTTCCCCAGTGTGGAAGAAAGCATCATGATGAAACAAATCGCCATCGATATCCTCAAGGCTAACGGTTACCTGGAAAACCTGAGACGGGTCTACAGCAAGGAACGAAAATACTATTCTCACTATGCGGATAACCAATGTTGCGGCTTATTAGATCAGGTTGGCTTCGGTTTAACCGCTTTTAGTAGCCTTCGAGATAGATTTGTCCTTAATACTCAATTTTTTGAAGACTATTACCAGAAAATTAGTCAAGGAAAACTTCCCTTAAACCGTGGTAAGGTCCGAAGTCATGAAGAGCAGATGCGCTGGGCGATTGTTTTGCCCCTGAAAAATCGCTGTGTTTGGAAACAATACTATAGCGAAGTGACGGGAGGGGTTTCCCTGGATGAAGTGTTCCGTCTCAAAATTGAAGCCCTCAAGTCTTTTGGCTTATTGGTTGAAGATGAGGAAAAAATTCAACTGACTCAACTGGGTGCTTTCTTTGCCGACGAAGTGGCACAACAATTCCATCATCCCGATTATATCCCTTATGCTCGCGATGACTACGAACAGGGGCCACTCTATCCATACAACAACTGTCAACCCTAGTCATTGATAGGAGTTCCCATACTTGTGGGGTATAAATAACGATCTCGAAGAGATCCGCTTCGCGGTGCGCTTTGAAGCAGGAGGTAATCCCCCCTTTAGTTCCCCCCTTACAAAGAGGGGTGGGCAGGGGTGAGATATACCTCATGAGTCCGAGGAACGCTATATAAGCTGTTGATAACCGTGAAAAAGTTGTTCTCTTCCCTCTTGTTTGTTAATTGTCAAAGAGTTTAATGGGTAATTTCCGATGAATGCTCATGCGCCTAAATCAGTACCATATAAGGATTTTCCCAACTCGGAAGGTTCAGAATATCGCCCTCACCAAAAGCAAAAAAAGGGTCTTAGATCCTGGATAACAAAGCTGATTATCTTATTGCTGATAACAGGTGGTCTGTATTTTACGTATCGTCAGTGGTTGACCATGCAGACCCATCCCGATCAACGACCCCTACCCGTGCGTGCAGAAAGGGCTAACTTGAAAGTGACTGTCTCTGCCAATGGAACAGTCGAACCGAAAAAATTGGTGAATGTTACCCCTAAAAATGCAGGTATCTTGGCAGAATTATACGTTGACGAAGGGGATTATGTCCAAACAGGAGAACTGATCGCCAAGATGGATGATTCTAATTTGCTGGGACAGTTACTTGAATCAGAAGGAAACCTAGCAGAAGCCCAAGCCAACTTGAGAAAACTAATCAACGGTAATCGTTCTCAAGAAATCGCCCAAGCTCGAGCAAAATTAGAACAATTAGAAGCCAATCTCAAAAAGCTAGTCAATGGTAATCGTTCCCAAGAAATTGCTCAATCTCAAGCCAGATTGGCCAATGCCAAAGCGACTTTTGAGCAAGCAGAAGATGAATGGCAACGCAATGAAATTCTTTTTCAAGAAGGGGCCATTGCTCGACTCACCCTCAACAAAAAAAAGGCCGTTCGGGATAGAGCCAAAGCCGAAGTAACAGAGGCAGAGGAAGAATTATCGTTAATGAACGAAGGAACCAGACAAGAAGAAATCGAAGAAGCTCGCGCCGAGGTCAAAGCGCAACGAGAAGAATTATCCTTACTACAAGAAGGTACGAGACAAGAAGAAATTGCTCAAGCCCGTGCCGAGGTTCAATCCACAAAAGGCTCCCTCAAGACCATTAAGACCGAAATTGAAGACACCATGATTCGCGCTCCTTTTGATGGTATTGTCTCTAGTAAGTATGCTGATCCTGGGGCGTTTGTCACACCCATGACCTCAGGAAGTTCAGTTTCTTCGGCTACTTCAACCTCCATTTTATCCTTAGCTTCAGAAAATGAAATTTTGGCCAACGTATCGGAGAAAAATATCGCCAAAATCAAAGTCGGACAAGCCGTGGGCATCGAAGCCGATGCCTTCCCTGGGATCATTTTTGATGGCAAGGTGTCACAAATTGCTCCCCAAGCAACCGTGGAACAAAATGTCACTAGCTTTGAAGTCAAAATCGAACTGGCCCAAGAAGCGCAGCAACAGTTACGGTCAGGAATGAACGTCTCCGTGGAATTTTATATAGACGAACTCACCAACGTCTTAACCGTTCCCACCATTGCCGTCACCCGTAAAGACAATCGGACAGGGGTCTATATTGTCGGTGTGGACTTCGCCCCTGAATTCGTCTCCATTGTCACTGGGGCGAGTTCTGATAGTCTGATCGAAGTGAAAAGTGGACTCGATGGCAGCGAACAGATATTGACCGAACCCCCTCCTTCTGATGCTCCCCCACAACCGAGTTTTTCTCTGGGTGATTTATTTAGGGGCGGTTCTCATAACCATCCTCCAGGTGGCGGTCCCCCAGGTGGCCGTCCCCCTCTATAACACAGAAAAAGTAATGCTTGAGGTCAAAAAATACAAGCCATGAATAATTATCGTCCCCATTCAATTCCTCTTACTGAAATTCTGTCCATGGCGATCGCTGCTTTATTAAGCAATAAATTGCGTACCTTATTGACCATGTTAGGGGTGATTATCGGCATCGCCTCTGTCATTGCCATTACCTCTGTGGGACAAGGGGTTCAAAAGGCCACAGAACAAGAAATTCAGTCTTTAGGCACTAATGTGTTGCAAGTCTTTCCAGGACAAGCCCGTACAGGGGGTATCAGTCAAGGGTTAGGCTCAACCAGTACCCTGATCGAAGAAGATGCTCAAGTGATCCAAGCGCAAGTCCCGTCGGCCGAAATTGTTTCGGCCTATTTGCAACAGCCTGGACAGATTGTCTATGAAGAAGATAATCATGGGACTAATATTGTGGGCATCGATTTTAACTATCCAGAAGCCAGGAACACCCAACTGATTCAGGGACGTTTCTTTACCCAGGAAGAAATGGATAAGGGAACGGCGGTGACTATTCTGGGTCATACGGTGTTCGATGAACTCTTTGGGGAAGGGGTTCAAACCTCAGGGGAGAAAATTCGCATTGAAGGTAACATTTACGAAATTATTGGTGTCTTTGAAACGAAAGGTTCAGAAGGTTCTATTGATCGCGACGATCAGGTTTTTATTCCTTTGATTAATATGTCTTCGCGCATCTTTGGCAATAATTCTCTCAGTGGTACCGCCGTTAATGGTATTTATGTCAAAGTTAACCATGAAGAGAGAATGGATGAGGCAGAATTTCAAATCACTAATCTGTTAAGAATCAGGCACAACCTTTCCCCTTCTCAAGATGATGATTTTAGTATTCGTAATCAAACCGATGTGGTTAATACCTTCACCGCTATTGTGGGGCTACTAACGGTGATGGTCGCTGCGATCGCTGGAATTTCTTTGGTGGTTGGGGGCATCGGTATTGCTAATATCATGCTAGTTTCGGTGGTGGAAAGAACGAGAGAAATTGGGATTAGAAAAGGGGTAGGAGCGACTAATTCCGCTATTTTACAGCAATTTTTAGCTGAATCCGTTTTGATTTCCCAAATAGGAGGAGTCATCGGTATGGTAACGGGAATTCTGATTGCTTTAGCAGCAGCCAATATCTTTGCCTTCCCATTTATGATTTCTGTTGTTTCGATTTTTGGCAGTGTGGGACTATCCCTGGTTGTTGGTTTATTGGCGGGTGTCATTCCTGCTCGCAATGCTGCTAAGTTAGAACCGATTAATGCGTTAAGAAGAGAATAATCTGGAAAAGCCATGATTTTTTTGCAGGAAATTACTAAAATCTATCGTCTGGGGGAGGTTAAGGTCCCCGTCTTAAAAGGAGTTAACCTCACCATTGAGCAAGGGGAATATATTTCTATCATGGGAGCATCGGGTTCGGGAAAATCTACCCTGATGAATATCATGGGTTGTCTCGACCGTGCCACTAGCGGACAATATTATTTTGACGGAACAAACTTAACTGCTTTAGACAATGATGCTTTAGCCTATATTCGTAACCGACGGATTGGTTTCGTCTTTCAACAGTTTAATCTTTTACCTCGTTGTACTGCCCTAGAAAATGTTATGCTGCCCATGATTTACGCTAACGTACCTAAATCAAAACGTCGTCGAAGGGCAACCGAGGTTCTTTCCCTGGTTGGTTTGGGCGATTATTTATATAACCGTCCTAATCAACTGTCCGGTGGACAACAGCAGAGAGTTGCTATCGCCCGCGCTTTGGTTAATCAACCGAGTATCGTCCTCGCCGATGAACCAACTGGGGCCTTGGATACAGAAATATCTCAAGATTTAATGAATTTACTGACGCAGCTAAATCAACAAGGTATGACCATTGTCATCGTTACTCATGATTCAGATATTGCTTCACAAACCCGACGAGTTATCAGATTCAAAGATGGTATGATTCGATAAACGTTAAGAAGACGTTAGAATTCCTAGGTAGAAATATCTAGATCCATTGGGCTCTCATTTGATCCCTATGTAGAACCTACGGGCATTGACTTCAATTCAAGTCTTCATATTGACATCTTGCACCAGTACAGGAAAACTTGGCAACAAAAGACAGAAAATAAATTCTTAAGTAGTTACCATCAAAATAAACCCTGTTCCCTCTTCCCTCTCTAAACTAGCTAATTTTATCAAAGGTACAAGATGTGAGCATACGTAGATGGGGAACTTTTTTTCTTCAAAGTCAGGCATATCCTCGGTAACTTTTCTCAGAATAACTGCGTATTATAAGAACATAGAGAAAAGGAGCCAACCCAATGAAATTCAACCCCACCTTTGCCATCGTCTTAACCTTTGCTTTACTTACTAATATTAATGTTAATATCAATGTTTCTGCCTTCGGTGCACCTGTTAATGCCGAAACCATTAAAGAAAATATAGAAAATAATAAGTCTGATAAAAATACTAAGCCTTCTCAAGATGGTTCTCAAGGAGTTAAGTGTGTTTATACGGGAAGTTGCTAAGATGATCATGAGTTTCTTCTAGAAGACAAAAACCTGTACAACACTAGACATACCTGTACATAATGTCTAGGATGCACTATAGACCAAGTGAATTTGCTGATTTAGCAGGAGTCAGTGTCAAAACCTTACATCGATGGGACTCTTCTGGAAAACTAAAGCCATTAAGAACGGTAGGGGGTCATAGGTACTATACAGATGAACACATTAATCAAATTAAAGGAATAATAAAAAACCCTCGTATTAATATAATTTATTGTCGGGTGTCCTCAAATGCTCAAAAACCCGAATTATCTAACCAAGTAGAAGCAATGAAAGAATTCTGTACGGCTAATGGGATAACCATAGATAAAGTCATAAAAGAAATAGGTGGGGGATTAAAGTTTAAAAGGAAAAAATTTTTAACCGAATGTCGGGCAGAATTCCCTAAAGTTCTATAACTTAGGGATGAATGCCCGACCAACAAGTAACCCGCGAAGCGTCCTTATTTCTTAGTTTCTAGTCCTCCTGATTGATTTTTGATATATTCTTTGACTACTTCTAATGGTGCGCCACCACAAGAAATTATACATTTAGAATCATGCCATAATTTAGCTCGCTTCCCCCAGTAAAATTGAGAAATATAGTCTGAATACTTATTTCTTAGAATACGACTACTAGCTGATTTGAGAGCAGCGACTAAATTAGAGATATTATTATCAGGATGTAAGTCAATTAATAAATGAACATGGTCAGGTTCTAGATTACATTCTTTGAGATAACTATTATTTTTTTCTAAGACTCGACGAAATATTTCTTTGAGGTCATCTAACATTTCTTTAGTTAAGACTTTTCGTCTATATTTTGTGACAAACACAATATGTAAATGAATAGAGAAAACGGCATGAGAAATTTTCCTAAGTTCAGTCTGTTGCATTTTGATATTTCTAGTGATATACTTATACTAAGGGGGCAAGCGAGAGAAGAGGAGAAAATAGTTATAATGACTACCGTTGTTAGACGATGTACGTTTCGACTATATCCTAACAAAGCCCAAACGTCAAAGTTGTTTGACGCTAGACGGTTGCATTGTTATCTTTATAACGCAGCTATTTCTCACCGAAAAACTGAGTATCAATACTGGTCAAAGTCTGTTACTTATCTCCAACAACAAAATGCTTTACCTGCTTTCAAAGAATGCTGGCCAGAGTATAAAGAACTAAACTCTCAAACCTTACAAGCTACTCTCAAAAGGGTTGACTTAAGTTACAATCGGTTTATCAAAGGTTTGTCTCAAAAACCCAAGTTCAAATCGATTCGGAATTACTCAGGTTGGACTTATCCAGGTCATAGTGGATGGAATGCTTTGACCGAAGGTAAACATGGTCAAGTTCGTTTGAGAGATTTGGGCATAACTATCAGAATGAGGGGTCAGGCTAAACAATGGGGAACTCCCACAACTTTGACCATTATTTATAAGCCTTATCTCAATCAATGGTTCGCAAGTTTTACGGTTAATATTGAGGTTCCTAATAGAAAATTTGGGTCGGATAGTGATCTTAAGTATGAATCCATGTTATCCATTGATTTAGGAACTGAAAC
>JASJBX010000150.1 GCA_030066295.1 Crocosphaera sp. | reverse complement strand
CTTGCATTCGACGGTCTGTTTCTTGCATTCGACGGTCTGTTTCTTGCATTCGACGGTCTGTTTCTTGCATTCGACGGTCTGTTTCTTGCATTCGACGGTCTGTTTCTTGGCGCATTTCTTCAGTTTTCTGGCGCATTTTCTCGGTTTCTTGACGAATCTGACTTATTTCTTGGCGACTTTCTAAGGCTTGTTCAGCTTGTTCTTGAATAAGTCTTTCGGTTTCCTGTTGAGCAGCCGTTAATTCCGCCAATAATCGCCAAACATCATCTGCTGTAGTTGTCATAAGCCCTTTTTGATGATTTTTTACTTATTAATTATATCATTTTAAAAGATGAAAGTCTCAACTCAAAATACTTATCAAAGTTGAGAAAAATAGCCTTTCATCTATTAAGAACTATTACCAAGGTTTCAACCCTTGACTATTCACCCTTGACGAATTGTCCTATAATACAGTGTGCAGAGTATCGTTACACCTCAGACAAGGCATAAGCATTCATGACATTTTATCAAAGAGCCAGTGGGATTTTGTTGCACCCAACCTCTTTACCCAGTCGCTTTGGTATTGGTGACTTAGGTGAAGGTCCTTATCGCTTCATTGACTTTTTAGCAGCCAGTGGACAAACGTTATGGCAAGTATTACCACTAGGACCCACGGGGTTTGGTAACTCTCCTTATCTTTCTTATTCTGCTTTTGCAGGGAACCCGTTATTAATTAGTCCTGATATTCTCTATGGAGATGGTTTAGTTACCCAAGCTGAGTTAGACGCTTATCCTGATCTTCCGGATGATCGGGTCGATTATGATTTAGTGGTTGAGCATAAATTACCGCTTCTTAAAAAGGCGAGTAATAACTTTAAGAATGGTAATTTCCAGCAACTAAGGGGGGAATTTGAGCAATTTTGTTCCCGTCATCACTATTGGTTGGAAGATTATGCTTTATTTATGGCTATTCATGATGATAATCCCAAAAAGGGATGGCATGAATGGGACAGGGATATTGCGACACGACAACCTCAAGCCTTAGATGCTTATCGGGCAAAATATGCAGACGCAATTTTTTATCATAAGTTTGTCCAGTTCGAGTTTGTCCGTCAGTGGAAACGGGTCAAAAAATACGCTAATGAGCGCAATATCAAAATTTTCGGGGATATTCCCATCTATGTAGCTTACGATGGTGCAGATGTGTGGTCCCATTCGGATATTTTCTGCGTTGATTCTAACACCCTAGAAGTGAATTTGATGGCTGGTGTTCCGCCAGATTATTTTAGTGCCACGGGTCAATTATGGGGTAATCCTGTTTATAATTGGCCGAAGGTTCAAGAAAATAATTTTAGTTGGTGGATTGAGCGGTTTAAAGGGACGTTAGAATATTACGATGTGGTCAGAGTTGACCATTTCCGAGGGTTTGAAGGCTATTGGGCTGTCCCTAAAGGGGAAAAGACTGCCATGAATGGTCAATGGTTAAAAGCCCCAGGAGATGCCCTTTTTGCTCGTCTGAAGGATGCGTTGGGAACGTTACCTATCGTAGCTGAAGACTTGGGGGTTATTACCCCTGAAGTGGAAGCATTACGGGATAAGTACGAGTTTCCAGGGATGAAGTTATTGCACTTTGCCTTTGACTCGGACCGAGCTAATCCTTTCTTACCTTACAATTATCACAATCGTAATTGTGTGGCTTACACCGGAACCCATGACAATAATACAAGCATCGGCTGGTTCGCAGAACGAAATTTTGAGGAACAAGCCAGGGTTACGGACTATTTAGGGGGTATTTCTCCCAAAGGTATACACTGGACGTTAATTGGTTGTGCCATGGGTTCTGTGGCCAATCAAGCAGTGTTCCCTTTACAGGATATTTTAGGCTTAGAAAGTCATTGTCGCATGAATACCCCAGGGTTAGCCAGTGGTAACTGGGAATGGCGGTATCGTCCCGAAATGTTGACCCCAGAGTTAACGGAATACTTACGACATATGACTGAATTATATGGTCGTATTGTTCCTTCTTGATGGAAATATAAAAAGTGTATTGGATATCCTGGTGGATATCCAATATAATTACTGACGCATTGTGCTAAATTCTATCTGGGTGCTTTAGTCCATCCTGCTCGAATTGCTTCTTCTTCGCTACAGAACCATCTTTCACCTTTTTCTGTTGTTATTACAGTATTTTCATAATCTTGTTGACCGGGAACGTGATAAAGTTTTTTCCCTGTACTAAGTGAAATATTACCTTTAATATTACATCTAGGATTTGGGGGAATAGTTGATGAACCAGCTAATACTAAATTATTTTGTGATTGTACGACGATAAATAAACAACTAACCGCACTTGCAACCAATAAATTGATCGGTTTTTTCATGGTATTTTTGTCCTTGGTTCAATTAAGGTATTAAGATTAGAATACCCATCTCTTCAAGATCGCTAACTGATTAGTAGAAACTGACCATGCGTGTTCAAAAGCACTTTTGATTTGAATTTCAAAGGTGATATCATAAATGGTTAAAATGTTTTCTATATTTATATCAGTGGTTTGTTTAAGCTTTCCATAAACTCTTGTAGAATCAAATTTAAAACTATCAGGAGATTTTTTATTTTGTCCTCTTTTTATGGTTTTGTGTATATCAAAAGTATTTTTACAAAATTCTAATACTTCTTTTTCATGAGATAATGTTGGAACAATAATTGTACAAGCAAATAAATCATTTAAGTCTGTCCATTTTTAAAATCTTCCTGTTTCTATTTTTTCAGGTCAGAAAATTCATTTTTGGCAAATTCAAATAAGGTAGATAATCTTTGTTTTCCATCAACAATACTAATTTTAGAAACACCATCAGGTGTTATTTCTTGATAAACAAATATAGCAGGTGCAGGATATCCATTGAGAACAGTATCAATAAAATAATCCTTGTATTCTTGATTCCAAACACTACGTCGTTGATAAGGTGGATCAAGCTCAAGAAGTCCTCTATTATAAAGATCCCAAAACCATGAAATTGTTTGAAAGTTAATAGTTCTGTTCATTTTTAATTATTGAATATTTATTGCACTGATTGTTTTCATCATTATAGTTGTTTACAATCACAGCTTAATATCAAGCGTAACACCTTTTTTCAATAAAACTTAAGAAAACCCTAAGCACTATTAGCAAATAAACTTGATACCCTAAGAAGTGATACCCTAGAAAGTCCTCATCGCAACATCTTAAGTAAACGTGAAGAAAAGGAGACCTGAATGTTAGAAAACTATCACAAACACGCAGCAGAAAGAGCAAAACTTGGTATTCCTCCCTTACCCTTAACCGCAGAACAAACATCGCAACTATGCGAACTCTTAAAACAGCCTCCCGAAGACAAAAAAGAAGAACTTTTGATGTTATTACGGGATAGAGTTCCCCCTGGTGTGGATGAAGCAGCTTATGTCAAAGCAGGGTTTTTAACCGGAGTCGCTAACGGTGAAATAACCTGTCCCCTCATCTCTCCTCAAGATGCGGTAGACTTATTAGGAACCATGATGGGGGGTTATAATGTACAATCATTGGTAGACTTGCTGAAATCTTCGGATAGTAACATTGCCTCAGCAGCAGCCACCGCATTAAGCAAAACCCTGCTAGTCTTTGACGCATTCAACGATGTTTTAGAACTTTCCGAAAGCAACCCCTACGCTAAACAAGTCATCGACGCCTGGTCCGAAGCTGCTTGGTTCATCGATAAACCCCAAGTCCCCGAAACTATTCGCGTCACCGTCTTTAAAGTACCAGGAGAAACTAATACAGACGATCTGTCTCCTGCCCCCCACGCCACCACTCGGCCCGATATTCCTCTCCATGCGTTGGCCATGTTAGAGTCGACAATGCCAGAAGGTATCGAAACCATTGCTAGACTAAAAGAAAAAGGCTATCCTGTGGCTTATGTTGGGGATGTAGTGGGGACTGGTTCCTCCCGTAAATCAGCCATTAACTCTGTTTTATGGCACATTGGACATGATATCCCCTTTGTCCCCAATAAACGCGCTGGAGGCTACATTTTAGGGGGGAAAATAGCCCCTATTTTCTTCAACACCGCCGAAGACTCAGGCGCGTTTCCCATAGAATGCGATGTGTCGGAGATGGAAACCGGTGACGTGATCATCATCTATCCCTACAAAGGAGAAGTTGCCAACGAAGAAGGAGACGTTATTGCCACCTTTGAGCGCAAACCTGAAACTATTTTAGACGAAGTTCGGGCCGGGGGGCGCATTCCTTTACTCATTGGACGCGCATTAACCGATAAAACCCGTGAAGCGTTAGGACTGGAACCCAGTACCCTGTTTGTCCGTCCCCGTGTACCAGAAGACACGGGCAAAGGCTTTACTTTAGCCCAGAAAATGGTGGGTAAAGCTTGCGGTTTGCCTGGGGTTAGACCCGGAACTTCCTGTGAACCCATGATGACCACCGTTGGTTCCCAAGATACCACAGGACCCATGACCCGTGATGAGTTGAAAGAGTTAGCTTGTTTAGGGTTCAACGCAGACTTAACCTTACAAAGTTTCTGTCATACCGCAGCTTATCCCAAACCGGTTGACATCAAAACCCATAAAGACTTACCGGACTTCTTTTCTACCCGTGGGGGTGTCGCGTTGCAACCAGGGGACGGTATCATCCACTCTTGGTTAAACCGAATGTTATTACCCGATACGGTGGGAACTGGAGGAGACTCTCACACCCGTTTTCCTTTGGGTATCTCGTTTCCTGCTGGTTCCGGTTTAGTGGCGTTTGCTGCTGCGTTGGGGGTTATGCCCTTAGATATGCCAGAATCAGTCTTAGTTAAGTTTACTGGAAAGTTGCAGCCGGGAGTAACTTTAAGAGATATTGTTAATGCTATTCCTTGGGTGGCTATTCAAGAAGGTAAGTTAACTGTTGCCAAAGAGAACAAAATTAATGTTTTCAATGGCCGTATTATGGAGATGGAAGGATTACCTGATTTAAAAGTTGAACAAGCTTTTGAATTAACCGATGCAACGGCAGAAAGGTCTTGTGCAGGGTCAACTATTAAGTTAGGAAAAGACACTATTGCTGAATATTTACGCTCCAATGTTTCCTTAATTAAAAATATGGTAGCACGGGGTTATGAAGATCCTAAAACGTTGATGCGTCGGGCTGCAAAAATGGAGGAATGGTTGAAAAATCCTGTTTTAATGGAGGCAGATGAAACAGCAGACTATGCTGATGTCATCGAAGTCAACTTAAACGAGATCAAAGAACCCATTGTGGCTGCACCGAATGACCCCGATAATGTTAAATTGATGTCCGAATGTGCAGGGGATAAAGTGGATGAAGTGTTCATCGGTTCCTGTATGACCAATATTGGACATTACCGCGCTGCTGCGAAAATTTTAGAGGGTGCAGGACGGATTAAATCTGTTTTATGGATTTGTCCCCCAACCCGAATGGATGAAAAGCAGCTACGGGAAGAAGGTATTTATGGGGTGTTTGCTGCATCAGGTGCTAGGACAGAAATGCCAGGATGTTCCCTATGTATGGGGAATCAAGCAAGAGTAGAAGACAATGCGACAGTCTTTTCTACCTCTACCCGTAACTTCAATAATCGTATGGGTAAAGGGGCGCAGGTTTACCTGGGTTCTGCGGAGTTAGCTGCGGTGTGTGCTTTATTAGGAAAAATCCCCACCGTTGAGGAATATATGGAGATTGTCACCCAAAAAATTGACCCCTTTGCCGATGAATTGTACCGTTATTTGAACTTTGACCAAATGACAGGATTTGAAGACGAAGGACGAGTTATTCCCTTAGAAGAAATGCCCAAAATTGAAGATATTTTAGGCATTCCAGCAGGGGCTTTAAGTTAATAGAGTAGGGTGGGCAATGCCCACCTTAACCTAAATTTTTTGGATCATTAAATTAAGGAGATAAAATGATTGAATTTCGTCCTATATTTTTAACTAAAGATGGTTAAAAAGAATTTGCTGTTTTATCTTATGAGGAGTTTCTGAAAATTAAACAATTACTGGAATACTTAGAAGATTTAGAAGATTTAGAAGATTTAGAAGATTTAGAAGATTTAAAAGAAGCAAAAGAAGAGGAAAAAGATAGTCCATCTTATTCATTAGATGAAGTCAAGGAAATGCTTAATATTGATTGAAAGAAGAGTATTTAAGTAAGGCGATCGCTTATAATAGAACTATCCCCTAAAATAAGTATAAGGAGGAAAATGCCAGCCAAAGATACATATCACGATGCTGTTAAAAATGCTTTGATTAAAGATGGTTGGACAATTCTTCGTGATCCTTATACTATTAAGTATGAAGAAGTACAGTTATTTGCTGACTTATTAGCAGATAGAACTTTAGAAATTGAACGTAATGGAGAACAAATTATCATTGAGATTAAAAGTTTTATTAGTCGTTCACCAATGCGTGAATTTGAAACAGCATTAGGTCAATATATTATCTATCGGACTTTATTGAAAGCGATACTTACTCAAACTAAAATTTATTTAGGGATCGGTGAGGGTATTTATGAATCTTTTTTTCTACAAAAATCAATATCAATGGTGCTTGAAGAAGCTAAAATACGTTTAATCGTTGTTGATCTAACAAAAGAGGAAATTCTCAAATGGATAAATTAAATAAGTATCGTAACTTAATCAAAAAAATTCTCACTGAATACGAAAACTTAGCCTCACAAACTCCAAACCCTTCTGGGGTTGATAGTATTTTAGCCTTTGATGAACAAAGAGATCAGTATCTTTGGTTTCAAACGGGTTGGCATAATAATAAAAAGATTAGAGGTATCACTGTTTATGTTAGAATTAAAAATGATAAAATTTGGATAGAAGAAGATTGGACAGAAGAAGGTATTGCAACTGAATTATTAAGAGAAGGTGTTCCGAAAGAGGATATTGTTTTAGCTTTTCATGATCCCGGAACTCGTAAATATACAGACTTTGCGATCGCTTAAATACTTAACATTTAATATAAGGAGATATAAATGATTGAATTACATCCTGAATTTTTAACTAAGAATGGAAAGAACTTTGCTGTTTTACCTTATGAGGAATTTCTTGAAATTCAAGAGATATTGGAAGACTTAGAAGACTTAGAAGATTTAAGAAAAGTAAAAGAACAAGAAAAAGATAGTCCATCTTATTCATTAGATGAAGTCAAGGAAATGCTTAATATTGATTGAAAGAAGAGTATTTAAGTCAGGCGATCGCTTATAATAGAACCATCCCCTAAAATAAGTATAAGGAGGAAAATGCCAGCCAAAGATATTTACCATGATGCAGTTAAAAATGCTTTAATTAAAGATGGTTGGACAATTACAGCAGATCCCTATCCTATTATATTATCTATAAAAAACTAAGACTTGTCGCTGATTTGGGGGCTGAACGTCCAATATCTGCACAAAAAGGTAATGATAAAATAGTAATAGAAGTTAAAAGTTTTCTCAATCCTTCCTTTATTTACGATTTAGAAAGGGCTGTCGGTCAGTATATTATATATCGTAACTTTCTCAAAAAAACGGCTCCTGATCATCAAATTTATCTCGCTCTTACTCAGTTTGTCTATCAAGCAAACTTTGATGAAACCATACAACTTATTGTTGATGAAAACCAACTTAAACTTATTATTGTAAACGCAGAACAAGAGGTAATTACAAAATGGATAAAATAGCACATTATCGTTCAACAATCAAGAAAGTTTTAACAGAATATCATCAACTATTTTCTCAATCTTCTCCTCATAACGTTGAAATGTTACTTGCTTTTGATGAAGAAAGAGATCAATATTTATGGTTTCAGGTAGGTTGGACATCAGAAGAAAGAATTAAAGGAATTTCGGTACATATTCGTATTAAAAATGATAAAATCTATATAGAAGAAGATTGGACAGAGGAAGGTATTGCTAATGAGTTATTAAGAGAAGGTGTCCCAAAAGAGGATATTGTTTTAGCTTTTTATGATCCCGAAACTCGTAAACATACAGACTTTGCGTGCGCGTAGCGTGCCTTTGGCATCGCTTAAATACTTAACACTTAATCTAAGGAGATATAAATGATTAAATTACATCCTGAATTTTTAACTAAGAATGGAAAGAACTTTGCTATTTTACCTTATGAGGAATTTCTTAAAATTCAAGAATTATTAGAAGAAACACAAATAATTGAACATAAATCTGACGGTAAAAAAATGGCAGAAGCATTAAGAAAAATAGGTAAAAATAATACTTTTTCTGAAACTGATGCTAGAGAATGGCAAAAAACATACGTCAAGATCGTCCCCTTCCTAATAGAGATTAGATAATGTTACTTGATAGCAATATTATTATTTATGCGGCAGAACAGGAAAATGAATTTTTAAAAGAGTTTATCGCTACAAATAAACCTTATGTCTCTGCGCTTTCTTATATTGAATTCTTCCGGTATTATAAATCTTAAATATTTTAATTTGAGAAAAGCTGATTAATTGCAAGAATTTCTTTCCCTTCAATTTTTACTGTGGAGGAACCTTGTCTAGTAAAAGCAATATTTCCAACAAAAGAAACCTCAGATTGAGCAGGAATAGTAATTCTAATTACAGATAAATCTTTATATGATATAAAATCAAATCCCCCTAATACTTGACGTTTTAAAGGTTCAGTTAATTCCGAATTAGAAATTGTGTCAAGGAGTATTTTCTCATAATCCTCTAAATTCCATTGCTTAACTTTAGCTTCTCTATCAATACCCACAATATACCTTTCGTTGATTTCAATTGGAGTAATTCGATCTAAGGTTTTGATCCGTTTAGCATCCTTAATTTTATCAGCTACTCCAATAAAAATATATCCATCAGCTTCAGGTCCCAAATTAGCAATACCACAAATAGTGTGAATTAATCTTTGGAGCAAATCATGATTTATATCTCTAGTGTCATCTAAATTTAGTAAACCTTGTTTGCATTCATAGCGATTAGTTTCTATTCTAGAACGGCGCAATGAATTCTCTAAATTAAAAATGAGTTCAGCACCTTGTCCAAGTACAGGTGGTTCTTTCTGAGCAAAATAGTCTTGAATTAAACCTTTTACTTGATTGATATTATTTTTGCGATCTTTAATTGTTGTATATCTTTGACTTAACTTAAGTTTTTTCTGAATGTCTTCGAGAGAATTCATAATTGCATTTGGATCAATTGGTAAAAGTTCTTGATTTACGACTAAATCATAAAATGCCATTACAATTGTGTAAAAAGCAGTAGGAATAGGATTGTTACTACCTGGATTAACAGTTTTTACCAAACATTTTTTTTCATTACTATATTGTTCAATTGTTTCTCGTAGTATAGAAAATGTAGTTATTATCCTATTTTCAATTTTTTGAGAAGAATAATTTGCTATGTTCTTTTCAATTTGTTTAAAATATTTGCTTGTTTTATTATAAAGTTCATCTAATTTTTCTTTACTTTTAGGTAGAGGTTCACCTAACAATATAGAAGCTACAATGTCTGCAACCATTTCTTCATCTTCACTATCGCGCAACTGACGTGGAGTTAAAATTCCTTGTTTACACCAGATTGTTTCTTCAGCTTTGATTTTATAACCTTGAGCAGATGATCTTGAATCAATACTAATTTCTGGCATATCATAAAGGTGAAGCAGTTTTTTTGAATCATCACCTCGTAATTGAGTCGAAATATTTCTAACTAACTCTGAAAATGAGGAGATAATTCCTGCTTGTCTTTTTTCTTGATTACTCAAATGTTTACCACTTGAGTTAATTCGGTTAAAAACATCAGTTATATCATTTTCTTCCATTGCTTGATAAATTGTTACAGCTAATTGATAATCTTGAATATCTGCACATTCACTTGCTGAGAGACGTGGTAAATTTGAATCTACGGATTCAAATACCTTATCCTCAGCTTTTTGCTTTGCAAAAGAAAACTCATCAAGATCAAAAAACTTTTCTTGAAACGTGAATGAATTTTCGATAAAACTGAAAATAGCATTCAACCTTTGCATTCCATCTATAACTTCATATTTTCCGCTACCATCTAACTGTGGACGTTCAGCTAATAATATTAAAGGAATTGGATATCCTTTAAGGATACTACCAATTAGTCTTTCCTTTTCTTCAAGTGTCCAAACAAGCTTTCTTTGGTATTTTCGGTTAATTAACAAATTTCCTGAACGATACAATCGATATGCTTCATTAATACTCATTCCCCTTGGTGCAATACTCATAATAAGATTAACCTCGTTGTTGTAGCTTTCATGTCTTAGTATTCCCAAAAATCTATTTAAACTTTCACTATTCTCAAATAAAATAAAAAATCACTAATTCTATGAATAATTGCTTATAATAAAAACATCGTTAACAAATATTCAAAGAGGTTGAAATAATGAATGACCAAGATATTATCACCATATAACCTGCACAACGTAGCGGAAAACCTTGCATTAGAGGGATGAGAATTACTGTTTATGATGTTCTCTCTTATCTTGCTTCTGGAATGACTTATGAGGAGATTTTAGAGAACTTTCCTTATTTAACAAAAGAAGATATTTTAGCTTGTCTGAGTTATGAGAAAAAATAACTTGATCTGAAACCATGACTTAAGTGCAATCGCCTATAATAAACCTATCCTCTAAAATAGTTATAAGGAGGCAAGATTACCCAATCTAAACTACTTACAGGAGAAGGACAAGTCGGGACGTACGGCAACTTGTTAAAATTAGGTCGTAGAGGAGACAATTTAACCCCTCATCATATTCCCTCCAATGCTTACATGAAAGCTAAAGTCAAAGATTACACAACTAATCAAGGAATTGCTATCATGATGGAACATTTATCCCCAGGAAAAGGGGGTCGTCATCGCCAAACTTCATCCTATGGTAGAAGTCCAGACTTAACCCTTTCACCTCGGCAAATTCTAGCACAAGAAGTGTGGAATGTTCGTTGTATTTATCTTAGTCAAAGACTCTATAATTCAAGCATCAGAAAAAGTTTACAAACGCTTATTAAACTCAATCAAGAAACTTGGTCAACTGTTTTTTATAAAGGAGGAATCTAATGATTAATTTACTAAAAACTTTAAAAGAAAATTGCTTGATGAAAAATCCTGAAGAGGTAATTACTTTTGAAGAAACTTTAGAAAAGATAGCAGAAAACCCTCATAATGAGTATTTAAAAGACTTACATCTTATTTTAGATGATAACTGTGAGCGACCTGACGTTATGTTTGGGTTAGTACATTTTTTAGAATCTTTTGAACTACAACAACAAATTGAAGCCTTTATTGCGGTTATTCCACAATTAATGATTACTGCACCAGAATGGACAAAAATAATTCATTATCGAATAATAAATGATGAATTAGCTTGTAAAGTTTATCAACAAAGTTTAGAGTTAGCTAATGAAAAAAACCCTCATTTCCTCTACCAACTTTTAAATGAAAGCGTTAAAAATTATATTAACTCAAAACAAATTTTATCAATTAGTTAAAAATTAACTTTTACGCTATCATTCTCAGAAAAGTTTATGCCTAACATTATGAATTACCAAGATATTATCACCATAGAACCTGGAAAACGTAGCGGAAAACCTTGCATTAGAGGGATGAGAATTACTGTTTATGATGTTCTCTCTTATCT
>JASJBX010000149.1 GCA_030066295.1 Crocosphaera sp. | reverse complement strand
AAAGTTAAGGCAAAACTTATCCCATTCATACCCTCATCCAGATTGTAATTTGTTAGTCAAAAATACAGTAAAAGAAATGTCTACGAGAGGAAAGCTCTAAAGCACAAATCAAAGGTAGGTATTTTTTAAGTAAATTACTATATCCATTACTTAATAAATTAGTATATTTGGAGTCAGATAAACTCAAATTATCCGACTCTAAAATTTCTAACGTTAGGCGATCGCTCAATTTTCAGGAATCTTACTGTTGCGCAATAGTTAAAAGGCCATTGCATTTTCAGACAAAATCATCCCGCAATAGTGCAAAGCCAAATTTTTCTAAGGATTTTGTTAAATAATATTCGGAGAAAATATCAGCCAATAATTAATTATGCTTCGATTCAGGAGGGGGAACACTCTTCTAAAATGGTGAACTGTACATGGTTAATAGCTAAGTTACCGATAGATACCTGTTGCTTATTTAAAACAACCCCATCGATCATTAACCGTTCAAAGGGAACCCCTTTACTCATTTCTGCATGATACCAAGCTAACCCCATGAAAAACCGTGTGGGATAGGGTCCGCCTTCGTAAATATCATCCGGATTTGATTCCATCGGCAACCAACCCACCCCAGGAATATAAAATTCCAACCAAACATGATTATAATCTGGTTTTAAGGGAATATTCTGAACTAAAGCAGTGGCAGGACATTTGTAGCGGCCAACGGTACGACAAGCAATGCCATTTAAACGAAATAATGCTAGTAATACCCCCACATATTCCCCACAAGATCCTACCCCTCGTCTTAGGGCAATATCGGGGGTATCAATATGAGGTTTAATACCATAGGAAAGGCGATCGTAAACATAGTTACGAATACTATAAATTTTTCTCAATAGATTGGTTTCTCGTCCCACTGCTTCAACGGCGGCCCGTTTAATAATATCTGTATCCATCGCTAAATTATCATTATCCACTAAATAGCGATCGCCGTAGTCTGGGGGCATTTCGGGGAGATTTTCACAGTCAGGGGGTGTTAAATTATATTTGATTCCCCATACTTCGATTAAAGCTTTCCAGCCGAAAATACAACGGGTATGTTCAGTTAGGGTATCAAATTTAAACACGGCCACGCGCTGACCATTTTCGGTTATTTCGGTAAAGGGTAGGCCGATGGGTTCTACTTTACGGACTTTTTGTCTATGGGTTTCAGCCGGTAAAGCCATACGCCATTCTAAGTTGTTTAATTCGATGGGATCAAGGGGGGCCAACTCTTCTACGTAGGTCATTTCTACCAGATAACCATTAGATAAAGCATAATGATCATCGGGGTAGTAGCGAAAGTATAAAGGATGGATAAAGGTTTCTATACGATAGAGCAGTTCGTGGTTAGGATCAGCGTTAGGATTATCTCGGATGTAGGGTTCATGATTAACATAGGAAACATATAAAATCTCTTGATCGGTGTTGGGATCATGATAGAAACTGATACCAGTGGGACATTCAAAGGGGGTTAATAAACTAAATTTTTGTTGCCCGGTTGCTCGATCTAAACAGTAAACACTCTGTTCTAACGTATCACTGACCCATAATTCTTCTCCTTTAATGGTAATATTTTCAACCCCGATTCCTGGGGCGTATAAACGGGTAATTTCTTGGGCATTATTTTTATTAAAAACTGAAATAGTTCCTGATTTTTGTGAGGAAATATAAACCGTTGATTCCCAAATAGCGACACCGTTAGCAGGATCAGATAGTCGGGTAAATAATTCACATTTGAAATCAGGATCGTCTAGGTTACAGTAATAAACACTATAACGGGAGGTAAACCACAGTTGATTATCGGCGATCGCTAGTCCGGTCGCCCCGATAAAATCTTCCCAGTGATTAGTGTTAAGAATTTTTGTGTTATGGGTAACGGGATCAATTTCTAGTAGATAACCATTGCGATTATCTAAGGCATATAATTTATTATTATAGAATACGATTCCATGAATTTCTGAGGCTGCAATGGGGCGAATAGTCGCAGCATTAAACTGTTGTTTTGGGGAGACAGATAAAAAGGTATCAGAAATCATGTTTGATGCTTCAGGAGGTCTATCAGTGAACAGTTAGCAGTAAAGAGTGAATAGTTATCAAAAATTGCTTATGAATCATTCATCACTACTGGGCTTTCTCTAGTTTATCAACTCTAGCAGAATAAACCCTTAAAAAATGCTTATTTTGAACCAATTATCCCTCGAGAATCTTCGCTTTTTGTTAAATTTTTTCTCATGGGAGCAAAATTCTGTTACAAACTAACGGTTATGACTGGTGGGTTACGACGGATGATTCATTTTGTATGATACCCTTAATTATGGCCGTCTAACCCACCCTACAATTAGGTATAATTAGAATAGATATTTTACTAAAATACTCATACTTATGTTAAAAACTAGACCTAAATTTGAAACTTTTGAAGACTATTTAGCTTACAATGATGACAGTAATAAACGCTATGAATTATTTAATGGAGAATTAATCGAAATGCCTCCAGAATCTGGAATAAATGTACAAATTACCAATCGTTTATTTCTGATTTTTGCCCTTTTGTTAGGCACCGATCAAGTTAGGGGTCAAGGGTTAGAATTGGAAGTAAGAGGAGAACCCAGAAACCGTTATCCAGATCTTACTATAATTCGAGAAGAACATATAAAATTATTAGCAAAACGTAATACCATTCGTTTATTTATGCCCCCTCCTTTATTAGTAGTAGAAATTGTTAGTCCTGGAGAATTACAACGACATCGAGACTATATTGCTAAGCGGATACAGTATCAAGATTGTGCTATTCCTGAATATTGGATTATTGACCCTGAAGCCCAAAGTATATTAATATTGGAATTGAAGGATAAAATATACATTGAAGTGGGAGAGTTCTCGGCAGATAATAAGATTATATCCCCTCAATTTCCTCAATTGGATTTATCTGCATCGCAACTTTTTCAGAATTCTGTAGGGGCTTAATACTATTAAGCCCATTGGGGTCTAATATTCAAATCATACCTTGAATTCAATGTATCTGCATCACAGGTTTTTGAGATAAAAAGTTAAACAGAAAAAGATGAAAAAACAGAATAATATAAAACGAAAAATTGGACTGGAACAAGAATTTTTTTTAGTAGAGGAAAGCGGGAAATTATGCGATCGCGCCGATGAATTTTTGCAGACTTGTCAAACCTTGGCCCAAGATCAAGGATACAATATCCACTATTTTGTACCAGAATTTGTCAAGAATATGGTGGAAATCAATACACCACCTTGTTATTCTAGTGAAGCATTAGGTAAAGTTTATTTACAAAATCTCCAGTTGGCCATCACCGCCGGTCATAAAATAGGGTTACGACTCTATCCCCTATCCAGTTATCCTCTTCATATTATGCCGGTGATGCGGGACAAACCGAACTATCATCTCCAAGCGCGAACGGTAGGTTATGATAGATTTTTACACGCGGGAAAATGCACCGGAACCCATGTTCATCTAGAAGTACCTCCAGGAGTCATTGATAGCAGGGTTGGGGTTGCTTATGAGTCTTCCTCAGAAGATAAACAAGAATTACTCAATATCTATAACTTAGCCACGGCCTTAGATTCAGCCTTGATTGCCTTGGGTCGCTCTTGCCCTTATTATGAGGGAGAGTCTTTTGGTTTGGCGTCTCATACCATCCGTTATCGAGGGAGTGAAAAGTTTGGATGGGAAGGGGTTTACACCCATTTGCAACCCGTGGGGGGATTAATGCCATACGCCGACTGTATCGAAACCTTAGTCGAAAATCAATTCAGTCGTTTTCACGCTTGGTTACAAGCGATGGAAAAAGTGGGGATTAACCGTCAACAGTTTTTTGAGGCCGGGGGAAGCTTTCTTAAGTCTTCTTGGAACCCTATTCGTCTCAATGGGTTGGGTACGGTAGAAATAAGATGTCTAGATAGTAACCTACCTGCTGTTATTTTAGCCATGATTACGTTAATTGAAAAAATTAGTCATTGGGTGAGACAGGAAGGGTTAAAAGTTTTGTCAGCAGAAGGTGTACAGGTGTTTCAACAAGAAGGAAACACCATTAGGGTTCCCAGTTTTGACTATTTGAATGGGGACTTATTGTATGCTGCGGCCACCGAAGGGGTGAAACATCCCTATGTTAAAGCTTATGTGGATTCTATTTTAGAATTGGCGATCGCTGATGGGGGGGACGGGACACAATATTTAACTAAACTGAGACAAAAGTTAGATCATTATCAAAGTATTGAAGGGGAAATCTTACAAACTTTTAATTCAACCACGGCCCATTTATCCAGGGAAGAAGGGTTAAACCTTGTCCTTCATTATTGTGACGCATTGGAGTCTCAAGTGGACTACTTAAATAGAGATTATCCTTTAAAAACATTGGATGAAATCACAGTTTTGTAAGAGGTTATCGCTGCTGCGTCATTGCGATGATCTTTTCTACTGTTAAGTCTAAAATATTATCAAGGGTAGGAAGTTGATCATCTCCAGCAAAAATAAGGGGTAATTCTTGTGCTTCCCAAACCCAAATTTGTCGTCGTTGAATATCAATTAACCAAGCAAGTTTAGTTCCATTACTTAAACAGTGTAATATCTTTTTTTGTAAGTCTAATATATTTTGATCAGGGGATCTAATTTCTATTAACCAGTCTGGGGAACCTTGTAGGGGTCCATCATCATCACCCAGACGATCATATCTAACAACAACTATATCAGGTACAGGGGAAAAAGGAGGGACAATACACCGTAGTTCTTGAATCGCTTCGTATGCTTTACTTTTATTGTTAATTGTGTTAACTAGGTTGCGCTGAAGACGAGAATGAAATAAAGTAGGCATGGACTTTTGTTTAGCTTGTCCATTGATAAATTCCCACGCTGGACTTGCTTCAATATTAGGTTGTTTAAGAAAGGTATCTAAGGAGTTAGTAATACTAGGAGTTTGCATAATTAAGTTATCTGTAACAGCATAACAAGGTTGTGTAATAGTTTTTTATATTATAAGTTAATTAGTGATGTCTCTGTTTCTTAAGTATAATTATTATTCTTTTCATTCAAATTATAGATCAATTATGAGAATTTAGTTTGAATATGAGGGAATAGGGAATGAACTTGAGCATCGAATTTTCCACAATTTTTCCACAAATTTTACATAAATCTACAATCTACATGATAGTTTTACATGATTGTTAAAAGTTTACGTCATGATAGAAATGTACATATTGAAGAGTCAAGGAGGTTACATATAACGTGGTTAAGAAAGACAAATTAATTCAGCGTTTGAAAAATAGTCCCAATAATGTGACATTTACAAACATTCGTAAATTGTTAGAATTGGAAGGATTTATACTTGATCGAATTACTGGAAGTCATCATATTTTTCAAAAATCTGACACTATTTTTGTTATCCTAGTACATCGCAATCGAGTGAAATCGGTGTATATTAAAAGAGTAATAGAATTAATTGAAGGAGAGTAAACATGAATTATCCTATGGTTATTTATCCCTGTGAAGAAGGCGGTTTTGTTGCTGAAATACCTGCTTTAAAAGGATGTTTAGCACAAGGAGAAACCCTAGAAGACACATTACAGGAATTAATGATTGTTCGGGAGTTATGGTTAGAAACTGCTCAAAAATCTGGACAAAAACTACCTGATATTGAAGAAGCGATTGCTAAAGTTAAAACTCTTAACTAATAAAAGAGGAATACTTTACCGATTTTCTGCTGATATATATAGAGCATGACTTTTTTGTATTTTGTGCTATCATACCTTTCAAGGTATACTCTAAATTAAATTAAAATAAGTTAAACGATGAGACAAGTTATTTTATACAAAGATGAAGACAATTATTGGATTGTTGAATGTCCGAGTCTTAAAGGTTGTGTTAGTCAAGGAAAGACAAAAGAAGAAGCTCTTGCTAATATCAAAGAAGCTATTACAGGTTATATTGCTGCTTTAGAAGAAGATAACTTACCTATCCCAGAAGAAAACTTTGATACTTTTCTAGTTGTTGTATGAGTAAACTTCCTAATATTTCTGGAAAGAAGTGTATTAAAGTTCTTAAAAAAATAGGTTTTCATGAAAAACGTAGAGAAAGCAGTCATATCATCTTAAGAAGAGATGATCCTTTTTCACAAGTTGTTGTCCCTGATCATCAAACATTAGCTAAAGGAACATTACGAGCTATTATTAGGGATGCAGATATAAGTGTAGAAGATTTTATTAATTTACTTTAGCAATAATCATAAAGATTAATATCATCAATTTGCACTTAATAATATTAAACCCTCCACCTTAACCGTATATCACGGGACAATCTTAATGTAAAATTAAGGAAGAAAGTAAAATTAGATACTTTTACTCAACATTACCCTTAAAAATTCCCAAACGCTTCACACACTATTATAGGAGAGTATGAAATTTTGGTAGTACAACTAGATTCTAAAACCTACGAACAACGAACCCAGGAAATAGCTAAGGAATTAATCGCTCAAACCCGTGAAAAACGCTCACTTTGGTCTAAAATTGGTGACCAAATGCGTCTAGATGATAAATTGCTAGACTTTGCTATGGCTAACCCTGGTTTACGGGTGCAGTTATTTCATTTTATCGATACTTTACCCGCGCTACAAAGTAATGCAGAAATAGCTCATCATCTGCAACAATACTTAGGGGATGAGTCCGTAGAATTACCCAGTTCATTAAAAGGTATTCTTAACTTTACTGATTATAATTCCCTTCCGGCTAAAGTAGCAGCCGAAACTATCAGTAAAGCGGTGCAAACCTTAGCATTCAAGTATATCTCCGGTGAAACTGTCCCCCAAGTCATTAAAACCGTTGAACGTCTCCGAAAAGAGAAAATGGGGTTTACTATTGACTTATTAGGGGAAGCAGTTATTACCGAAAGCGAGGCCAAAGCTTATCTGGATAGTTATCTCGACTTGATGGAAAAATTGGCTACAGAATCGAAAAAATGGTCAAATATAGCCCAAATAGACCAAGCAGGGGATGAAAGCTTATCTAAGGTTCAAGTTTCCGTCAAATTAACCGCTTTTTATTCCCAGTTTGACCCCATCGATCCCGAAGGAAGTAAAGAAAAAGTCTGTACACTCATTCGTATCCTCCTCCGTCGGGCCCAAGAGTTAGGGGTTGCTATCCATTTTGATATGGAACAATATGTTTACAAGGATCTGACGCTATCTATCCTCAAGGAATTATTGTTAGAAGAGGAGTTTCGCAACCGTAGCGATATTGGTGTTACCTTACAAGCGTATCTCAGAGACTCGAAACAAGACTTACACGATCTCATTGCTTGGGCCAAACAACGGGGTACTCCCATTACAATAAGATTAGTAAAAGGGGCGTACTGGGATCAAGAAACCATTAAATCTGAACAAAATCATTGGCCACAACCGGTATATAACCAAAAATCAGCTACAGATGTTAATTACGAAGAGATAACGCAATTATTATTGGAAAATCATCAATATTTATATGCTGCTATTGGTTCCCATAACGTGCGATCGCAAGCAAGGGCGATCGCCATCGCTGAAACCTTAAACGTTCCCTCTCGCGCTTTCGAGATGCAGGTATTATATGGGATGGGGGATCAGTTAGCCAAAGCCTTAGTTAAAACAGGGCATCGTGTGCGAGTTTATGCGCCTTACGGGAACTTATTACCAGGAATGGCCTATTTAATCCGTCGTTTATTGGAAAATACCGCTAATAGTTCCTTCTTACGGCAAAATTTAGAAGAAAGACCCATCGAAGAATTGATCGCACCCCCAACGGTTTCGGGAAGTACGGAACGTATATCACAAAAAGAAAGTTTTGTCAATGCCCCTGACACGGATTATTCTAGGGAAGTTTTGCGGGAAAAAGCGCAGCAAGCTTTAGCTAAAGTTAAAGATAGTCTCGGTAAGACCTATTTACCCCTAATTAATGGGGAATATGTGCAAACCGACGTTATTGTTGATTCTGTGAACCCTTCAAAATCTTCGGAAGTTGTAGGACAAATTGGTTTAATTTCCATTGAACAGGCAGAACAAGCTTTAAATGTAGCGAGAGAAGCATTTAAAGCCTGGAAGACAACCCCTGCTACAGAAAGAGCGAGAATACTACGGAAAGCTGGCGATTTAATGGAAGAACGCCGTCATGAGTTATGCGCTTGGATCTGTGTAGAAGTGGGTAAAATATTGCAACAAGCAGACGCAGAAGTATCCGAAGCGATCGACTTTTGCCGGTATTACGCCGATGAAATGGAACGGTTAGACAAGGGTTATAACTACGATGTGGCCGGGGAAACCAACCGTTATCATTATCAACCCAGAGGTATCGCCTTAGTTATTTCTCCCTGGAACTTTCCTTTTGCCATCGCTACCGGCATGACAGTAGCAGCCTTAGTGACAGGAAACTGTACCTTATTGAAGCCAGCCGAAACATCTACCGTTATAGCTGCGAAAATTGCCGAAATATTAGTCGATGCAGGTATTCCTAAAGGAGTCTTTCAACTGGTTCCCGGAAAAGGGTCCAAAGTTGGGGCTTATATGGTCAACCATCCTGACGTACATTTGATCGCCTTTACTGGGTCGAGGGAAGTAGGATGTCGCATCTATGCCGATGCTGCTATTTTACAACCCGGACAAAAACATCTGAAACGGGTTATTGCAGAGATGGGAGGCAAAAACGCTATTATTGTCGATGAAAGTGCTGACCTGGATCAAGCGGTGGCCGGGGCTGTGTTTTCTGCCTTTGGTTATAGCGGTCAAAAATGTTCAGCAGCGTCCCGTATCATCGTTTTAGACACCGTTTATGATGCCTTTTTAGAACGGTTTGTGGAAGCTACTAAGTCCCTGAATGTAGGGCCAACGGATCAACCCTCTACCCAAGTGGGTCCCGTCATCGACGCAACGGCACAAAAACGCATCCTAGAGTACATTGAAATAGCAAAACAAGAGTCAACCCTTGCCCTGCAAATGGAAGCCCCTGATAACGGTTTTTATGTGGGTCCCACCATTTTTGGAGATGTACTCCCTCACCATACCATTGCTCAAGAAGAGATATTTGGCCCAGTGGTTGCTGTGATGCGGGTGAAAAGCTTTGCTGAAGCGTTAGAAGTTGCCAATGGAACCGACTACGCTTTGACTGGGGGGTTATATTCCCGGAGTCCCGAACATATCGAACAGGCCCAGAAAGAGTTTGAAGTGGGTAACTTGTACATAAACCGTACTATTACCGGGGCGATCGTTTCCCGTCAACCCTTTGGTGGGTTCAAGTTGTCCGGTGTGGGTTCCAAAGCAGGGGGACCAGACTATTTATTACAGTTCCTCGAACCTCGTCATATTAGCGAGAACATTCAGCGTCAAGGGTTTGCACCCATAGAAGGCAACGAATAATCTGTGGGGTGGGCAATGCCCACCTTACCTAATTTTCTTTTTTAACATGATTACTTATGATGTATCAGAGGCAACTTTAAACAATGAAAAGTTATGTGTAAAAAATATATAAAAGAAGTAAATTGAGACATTTTATTATAGAATAATAGTCAGATTTTAGACTAGGGTAATTATGACTATAAAATTAAAATCAGCACATATTGAAAATTTTAAAAGTTTGGGGGATATTACCCTTAATTTTAAAGATTTAACCATCCTTGTTGGTGCAAACTCTAGTGGGAAATCAAATTGTTTAGAAGCCTTAAAATTTTTGGTTTTGACTATTAAACAGGGTTTACAGCCGACCTCTGAGTTAATTAGGTTTATTATTAGAGTATGTAATCAGAAAAATATAAATATACAAACTTTTTTTGAACAAGAAAGTTTTAAAAAAAATGTAGCTAATTATCAGTTGTTGTTATCTCTAACACCAGAAAATTTTTATAGAGAAGTCTTATCTGTTGATGGAATTAAAATTATAGATGTTCAACAAGGAAAAGGAACTGTTCAAGATGAAGATGGAAAAAATGCACAATTTTATAATTCAAATGCAGGTGATTTAGCCTTAAAATTTGCTGGTTATTTTGGGAATAAACCTTTTACATCTGAGTTAATTAAATTTATTGAAGGTTGGCAATTTTATGATATTGATCCAGACAGTATTAGGAAAAAGATATTGAGTGAAATGCTTAATTTATCAAAAAAAAATAGTCATACTATTGACATTATTCCTACCCTTAGCCCCAGTGGAACAACATTAGAAGATGTTTTATGCTATTGGTATGAAAATGATTTGGATAGATTTAAAGCAGTAAACCAAGAATTAGAGGAGTGTCTCAACATCAATTTAGAAGTAGAATATCATGAAAATAGTGAGAGAATAATCAAAGTCAAAGAAACAGATCAAACAAAAGTTTCACTGAGTAATATGTCAGATGGAACGTTTAGATTACTAGGTTACTATACATTGCTTCATCAAGAAAAAATACCACCGTTAATAGGAATAGAAGAACCGGAAAGAAACTTCCATCCTGGAATTTTAAGGAATATTGCAGCTATCCTAAAAAAGCTTTCTAAAAGAACACAAATTATTGTTACTACCCATAGTTCTCAATTATTAGATTGTTTTACTTATGATGATATAATGTCTGATGTAGCTGTCATTTTATTGAGCAAAAAAGATGATTCTGGAACTCAAGCGATAGCTCTTGACGAATTGAGTCAAAAGAGAGAAGATTTAAAAGAATGGATGCAAGATTTTGGTGTAGGAAGTGCTGTCTATGATAGTCACTTATTAGATGAAATTTTAAACAAACAAAATGCCTAGTATTATTATTTGGACTCCCGAATCAGATCATGATAGTAAAGCAGTTTTATATTTATCAGAGAAAATTATTCAATATTATAACTCTGATATAAAAGTATATGAAAGTTCAAAAAAAGCTTTTAATAAAGCAATAAAAACAGATAAAAATAATGGATTACTAAAAGCAGTCAATATTTATCTTAAAAATCATGATTTAGTTATTTTTCTACTAGATGCTGATGGTATACAATCTCAATCACAAAGACGACAACAACCTAATTCTTTAATCAATAGAGTTGAATCTATTGTTAATCAATCGGATGGTAAAGCGATACTTGTTTTAATTGAACAAGAACTAGAATCATGGTTATTAATTGATTGTTTAGGAATCTGTTGTTACTATACAAAAAATAATGGAACTAGAAAGAAAAAAAAGTGGATTGAATTTGCGAACAATCATCAAAAAGGAAAAACAGAAGACATTATAGAAGCTGAAGCAGGAGGAAAAGGAGCAAAAGAAGAACTAGAAAAATTATCAAAAGTAATTAATAGGACAATTAATCCAAAATTAAAAGATAAGGATTTAAAAAGGAAAAAATACACGGAAAGTGAGTCACCTGATATTATGAGATATATTGAAATTAACAAAGAAACCATTAAGAGAAATGACTCTTTAAAAGAATTTGCTACATATTTTCAGTAAGATAAAATAACACTGGTTAAGGTGAGGTTAATAACTTATGGTTGAACGGG
>JASJBX010000022.1 GCA_030066295.1 Crocosphaera sp. | reverse complement strand
CATACTATTCAAGTGTCTATTGCTTCTCCTTATCCTGGCACAGAATTATATAAACAAGCGCAAGAAAATGGTTGGTTTACTAACGGAAACTTAGTAGCTAGTTCCGGTATTCAAATGTCCACTTTACAATATCCTAATCTCTCTGCTGCTGAAATTGAAGAGGGAGTTGAACAGATGTATCGTCGTTTCTATTTCCGTCGTCGTACCATCGTTCCTATTGTTAAAGAAATGTTAGGTGATCCGCAAATGTTAGTCCGTCGTTTACGGGAAGGAAGAGAGTTTATGGCCTATTTAAAAGAACGTCATACTCGTAGTTTAGTTAACGCTTAAACACTACTGTAGGGTGGGCAATGCCCACCCTACAGTTTTATTAGATTGATTAAGGTAGTAAATTGACAAATAAAAACCACCCTATTTGTAGGGTGGAGGAGGTCATCTGGTACATCTGAGGAGGAAATCTCGATGTAGGGAAAACTTTTGTTCTTTCTGTTCTTAATATCCCATAGTTCCCTCGTAGAAATCTTCATCTAGTTGGGTGAACTAATAAGGTTAGAATGCAGAGATTCCTCACTATTTATCATGAAATCATGACAAGAATTAAGCCTGTTCTTCTGTGGTAATAGTATTACCCATAAGAGGATTTGAGAAAGAATTTCCTAGGATATAGTTAAAGAGAAAACCTGTCCCAATCAAGAATGCAAGAATAACAACTGTATCGAATGCCATTTTTTTGATAGACATGGTGTCACACTCCCGTAGAGACTATTAATCTTTATGCCCTCTACACCCACTAGGATACTCCTTAACATTAGCTGATGGCTTCATCCATGTTAGGGGTTACAACTCACCTAAATGGGTGAAACTATCTAAAATACCCAGGGAAAACACCATAGACACCTAAATTTAATGTTACAATTCCCTACATATCTTTTTTAACGTAAGTGGAGCATAGAAATTAATATTTGACTGTCAACTCCACTACTAAAATCATAATTTTAATACAATGTTTATTAACTCTTTCAATTTAAAAGCCCCTTTTAAACCTAGAGGCGATCAACCCTCGGCCATTAAACAATTAACACAATCAATAACAGCAGGAAATCGATTTCAAACCTTATTAGGGGCAACCGGAACAGGAAAAACGTTCTCTATTGCTGCGGTGATTGAAAAGATAGGAAAACCCACCTTAGTTTTAGCACATAATAAAACGTTAGCAGCCCAATTATGCAACGAATTAAGACAATTTTTTCCTGATAATGCAGTAGAATATTTTATCAGTTATTATGACTATTATCAACCAGAAGCTTACATTCCTGTGAGTGATACTTATATTGAAAAAAGTGCCTCCATTAACGATGAAATTGATATGTTAAGGCACTCTGCAACGCGGTCATTATTTGAACGAAAAGATGTCATTGTTGTCGCGTCTATTAGTTGTATTTATGGGTTAGGAATGCCCGCCGAATATTTAAAAGCTTCTGTCCCTTTAGAAGTGGGAAAAGAAGTCAATCAAAGACAACTGTTAAGGGAGTTGGTTACCATTCAATATTCTCGTAATGATCTGGAATTACAAAGGGGAAGATTTCGGGTAAAAGGAGATGTTTTAGAGATTGTTCCAGCTTATGAAGATAGAGTGATACGAGTTGAGTTTTTTGGAGATGAAATTGATGCCATTCGTTATTTAGATCCCGTTACAGGAGAGATTCTAAATAGTCTAAAAAGTATAAATATTTATCCTGCACGACATTTTGTTACCCCAGAGGAACAACTAGAAGCTGCTTGTCAAGCTATAGAAATAGAATTAAAAGAACAAATAGAATGCTTAGAAAAAGCAGGTAAATTATTAGAAGCACAACGAATTGATCAGAGAACTCGGTATGATTTAGAATTGTTGAGAGAGGTCGGTTATTGTAATGGGGTAGAAAATTATTCCCGTCATCTAGCAGGAAGAAAACCAGGATCACCACCAGAATGTTTAGTGGATTATTTCCCTAAAAATTGGTTATTAATTGTGGATGAATCCCATGTTACTGTACCCCAAATCAGGGGAATGTATAACGGAGATCAAGCTAGGAAAAAAGTGTTAATTGATCACGGTTTTCGTTTACCCAGTGCAGCCGATAATCGACCTTTAAAATCCGAAGAATTTTGGCAGAAAGTAAATCAATGTATCTTTGTTTCAGCTACTCCTGGAAATTGGGAAATTGAACAATCAGAAGATAGAATTATCGAACAAATTATCCGCCCAACGGGTGTATTAGATCCTGAAATTTTTGTGCGTCCAACCGAGGGACAAGTGGATGATTTATTAGGAGAAATTAAACAAAGAGTTAAAGGTCAAGAAAGGGTACTAATTACCACGTTAACGAAGCGAATGGCTGAAGATTTAAGCGAGTATTTCCAAGAAAGAGACGTTAAAGTACAATATCTACATTCTGAAATTAAATCTATTGAACGCATCGAAATTTTACAAGGGTTAAGAAATGGGGATTTTGATGTACTGATTGGTGTTAACTTATTGAGGGAAGGTTTAGACTTACCTGAAGTCTCTTTAGTAGCTATTTTAGATGCAGATAAAGAAGGGTTTTTAAGGGCAGAAAAATCTTTAATTCAAACGATTGGACGCGCTGCACGTCATGTGAATGGACAAGCGATTTTATACGCAGATAATTTAACCGATAGTATGATTAAAGCTATCGAAGAAACAGAAAGAAGAAGAAACATCCAAATAGCTTATAATAAACGTCATAATATAACACCAAAACCCATCATTAAAGGGTCAAGTAATGCTATTTTATCCTTCTTAGATATATCCCGTCGTTTGAATACCCAACAGTTAGAAGAAGTGTACACCCAAGCTGATGATTTACCCTTAGATAAATTTCCTGAATTAATTCAACAATTAGAACAAAAAATGCAAGAAGCAGCTAACAATTTAGAGTTTGAAGAAGCAGCCAAATATAGAGATAAAATCAAACATCTTCGGGATAAAATATTAGGACATAAGTAAGGATTCAAGAAAATGAATGGAGAAACCACATATCAATTAACTAACAACTCAATGACTTAATAAATCTATATTTTTCTCAATATTGCTTAAAAATTTAGTAATAGTAATTAACAGTTAGAGAGATGCCATTGATCTATGATAAAAAAATAATAAAAACTGTTGACCTAAGTTGAGTAATATTTCTCGAACTTAAGTCCTCAATTAATAGGAGAGAGGCTTTAGTTTTGGCAGTAAAACGGCTATTTGGAACGATAAAGGAGACATGGGTAAATTATTAGATGCTGAAGGTCATGAAGTGTCTAGTTTTAGTTACGATAATCACTAAAAAATAGAGTGATTAAGTTGAATTAAAATCCCATGTAGTTAACCTTTCATGGGATTTTAATCTTTCTTAAAAAAAAGATTAGTAAAATTACTGACTTGCTTAAAAATATTCTCAGATTTACGTACTTTTTCTAGTGGCGATTATCACAATGATCATGACATAATGAAATTAAGCACAAAAAGGATTCTTTAGAGTTTATAAATTCTCAACAACTAATTATAAATTCTAATTAATCATTAAAAGTAAAAAATTAATTTTTTGTGACTTTTTAATCATAACAACAGTATTAGGAGATTTTCAAAATGACGGCTGTACAAACTCTAAAAAAACAAAATTTACAATCAGTTTTAAGTTTTGATGGGCAAAACGATTATATAGAAATTAAAGAACCTTTTGAAAATAATACAGTTTTTACGATTTCTCTTTGGATTAATCCAGCAATTTTAAATTCTAATTATCATGGATTTATTGGTAAACAAGGAGATGCCTATCGTAAACCCGGAATGTGGGTATCTCCTAGTAATAATGGGTTACATTATGACTCTTATGATACCTCTGGCAATCGCTATTCCAAAATATTAAATAATTTCTTTGAAAGTAAGGATAAATGGGTTCATATCGCCTGGGTAAAAGAAAATACTGAGTACAAAATTTATCGCGACGGAGAACTATTTGCCACTGAATCTGCCCCAGTCAATTTTTATACGACAAATACTAGTTATTGGTTGGGAAGAGTAGATAATTTCTTTGTGGGTAAAATGGCAGAAGTTCGTATCTGGAATAAAGCCCGTAGCCAGGAAGAAATCAAACAAGATATGAACCACCGTTTAACAGGAAAAGAAGAAGGGTTAATGGCTTATTATCCTTTAAATGGTGATGTTTTAGATCATAGTTCTAACAATAATAATGGAACCATTCATGATGCAACTTGGACTGAAGAAAACTTAGATTTTTTAAAACAAAAGATGTTAACGGGGGGTAATGATCTTATCCATCGTCAATTTACTGATAGTGCCAGTAATTTTTACTTAGTTGATACGAATAATGCCATTAATGTAGATGGATATGTCAATTACTGGAAGATTTGGGCAGATAACAATTTACCGGTACAACTTGTTATTTTCAGACAGGATGGTAATAATTGGTCGATTGTCGGGAGAAGCGAACAAGTAACCCCAAAAACAGGATTAAATGAACTCACTTTATCGAGTCCTATTGCTGTTAAAGCAGGTGATTGTGTCGGTTTATATTATCCCAATAAAGGTTCAGTTAGTGCAATTAAACACAAAGGTAGCTGGGCGTTAGGTAACTTAAATGGCACTGTTTTATGGTCTTATGGGGCAGAGTTTAACGCTTTTACTGATTCAGGATATCGTACCTATTCAGTGCAAGTTAATGGGACTCCTGGTATTGCTAACGTTGAGATTTCAGAAATTGTTTATCATGGTCATGTAAAACGCACTCAATCTGATGAATATATTGAGATTCGTAACAGTGGTAATGCAGCAGCAGATTTATCTAACTGGAAAGTGACTTCCATCGGAAAAGATCAACTTTTTGCTTTTCCTGAAGGGACATCTTTAGCCGCAGGTCAAATGATTCGAGTTTATACTAATGAAGTTCATCAAGAGTCAGGAGGCTTTAGTTTTGGTAGTAAAACGGCTATTTGGAACGATAAAGGTGACATGGGTAAACTGTTAGATGCTGAAGGCAATGAAGTGTCTAGTTTTAGCTATGGTGATCAAGCTAAAAGTGAAAACTCTGTTGATAGTATAAAAGCAGAATTAGGTATTTCTGGTTTAAAAGTTAACATCAGTGAAACCGATATTAAACAGTTAATGACTCCTCAAACTAAAGTCAGCTTTTTAGATGCTTTCCGTATGGCCATGAAAAGCTTGATGGAAGATGGAAATCTCTCAGAAAGTCCTTTAAATATTCTGCAAGAATTACCTGGAGAATATGGCTTATCTGATCATCCTAATGCCCAGGAAATGAGTGAAAAAATGAAAGAATTACTCAATAATTGTGGCATCGAATTAATAACCGATGCAGAAGACCCCGCCGATGAATGGGCGGGTAAAGTAATGTGTGATGAAACAGGAGAAAGTTACGGAACCAATAGTTATTGGATCTTTAAATTATCTCCGTCACAATTTACTGATATGAACTACGCCGTGGTTGATAAAGCAGGAGTTAAACCTACAATTAATTGGGGTTTTAGCTAACGGCTAAACTATTGTAACTTTATGTCTCAGTTATTAATTAAAATAACTGGGATTTTTTTGTTTTAAGCTTGGGTTAAGGGTTCGTGGTGAAAAAGAATCTAGGATCGGCAGTGACAATAGCACCACCTAAAAGGACAATTAATGCCCAAACCTGATTCTTTTGGGTTCCTTCAACAACTTTTAATCGGTTATCCATTCCCTCGACTTTCTCCGTTAAGGTAGCCATCTTAACTTCAATACTCCCTATTTTTTCTGATTGCTTATCTATTTTGTCTTCAAGCTTATCTAACTTGTCCTCAATCCGCTTGAGGATATCTGCTGTGGGATAAGTAACGGTAGAAGGTTCATTCATGAGTTACCTCGTAAGTCATAATGTTTTGTTGATGTCCCCTTGGTGGCAACGAGGGTACTGTTTTTATTTTAATATTTGAGCAGACTTGACTATACGGTTATGGCCATCAATTTGTACTACTATAGGCAATATTTCTTAATTACTGTATAATCTCATTGCCTTTTATCTTACGTTTTCTTCTTCATGGATAACGCCTTATTAGTTCAACTCATTGGTATTAGCGGTTACATCATCTATATCACCACCTCCGCAGGAGTATATGGCATTTTTGCCCTCGGATTAAACTTGCAATGGGGGTTTACTGGACTGATTAACTTCGGGGTGGTAGGGTTTATGACCTTGGGGGCTTATACTAGCGTATTATTGACCTTAACAGGGGTTCCTTTTGTCTTAGCTGTGTTGGCCGGGGCGATTTTAGCAGCTATCTTAGGGTTATTAATTGGATTATCTACCCTCCGTCTTCGAGAAGATTATCTGGCTATTGTTACCATTGGGGTGTCAGAATTAGTCCGTTTATTTGCTTTAAATGAAGAATGGTTAACCAAAGGGGCCTTAGGGTTAAGACAATATCCTTTACCACTGAATATAGAAGTCAATTTACCCATCAAATTATTATTAATTGCCATTCTAACCCTATTAGCTATTTATGCAGAATGGACGTTATATAAAAGTTTAGCTTCTCAATGGAAACAAAATAAAGAAATACAAGGAAAAAGTTATCAACCCAGAAAACCGTTGAGTTTAATTATTTGGGGTATTATTGCTACCGCTTTAATTTTATTGGTTTATGTAACAGGAACAACAGCCCTTTCATTTTATACTTATAAAGCAGGGTTAATGGTGTTGGTTTTATCGGTTTTAGCGATTATTTATGCGAGTTTGGAGTTTTTGGTTCATTCCCCTTGGGGTCGTATTTTAAAGGCCATTCGAGAAGATGAAGAAGTTCCTAGGGCATTGGGTAAAAATATTCTTTTATATAAGTTACAATCGTTTATGTTAGGTGGTGCGATCGCTGGGATTGCAGGGGCTTTCTTTGCTTGGCAATTAACCACCATTTACCCCGATAAATTTGAGCCTTTAATTACGTTTAATACTTGGATTATTGTTGTTTTAGGGGGTTCAGGAAGTAATGCGGGAACGTTATTAGGGGCGATTATTTTTTGGGCTTATGATTCTTTAACTCGTTTTATATTACCGCAATTGGGCATTTTAAGTCCCAGTCAATCAGGGTATTTTAGAATTATGATTATTGGTTTAATTTTGATGATTTTAATGGTATGGCGACCCCAAGGTATTCTAGGTAAAAAAGAAGAGTTAACTTTAGGTCGTTAATTATCTTTATTACTTCTGAAATCGTCTATAAATTGTTTAAAAAATCTTCTAGAGAGGTGTTAGTTTGTAGTAAAATACTTTTGAGTGTGAGAGGATTAAGTTCTTGTCGAGGATGGGGAATGGGAACAGTGATCGTATTTGTTGCTGTTTTTTTGAGAATATAATGATCTCCCTTATGTCTATCTTTCTGAAATCCTAATTTTTGAAGAGATTTAATGGCTTTTCTACTAGGAATATTCGTTAAATAGGATGTCGGAATTGATGAATAATTATTGTCATTAGTTTCTGATTCATCAATCATAACTTTATTTTCTTCTTTGTAGCTTTCTAGGACAAATTCTAAATATTTATTTTTTTCAATTTCCGAGTTTAAATGTTCTCGAAGGGCTTTATTTTGTAACATTAATTTTTCTTTTTCTTGTTCTATCTTTTGTGCTTCTTCAAACGCATACTGTGATTCTAATTTAATTAAATTTATTTGTCTTTCAAATTCTCTTTTTATCGTTTCTTCTCGTTGTTGAATGGATTTTTTGTTCGATAATTGTAATTCTTGTAAGTCGTTTATTTTTTCTTTGTTTTCCTTATTTTGAGTCGTGAAAAGTTCAATCTTTTCTCTCAGAAATTGTATTTGTTTTTTACTTTCCTGTTCTAAGTTTTGTTGCTCTTCTAACTGTAATAATAAGTGATTTTTTTCTTCTGTTATTTCTTCTAAATCTTGAGACTTTTCTTGCCAGAATTCTAGAATTAAAATTTCTTGTTTTAATAATTTTTTTTCCCAGCTTAGTCTCTGTGATAATTGTTCGTTTTCTTTGAGGGTTAAAAGCCGATAGCTTAAGAAACATTCGCTAAAACTCCAGATAAATAAACCCCCAATTATAAAAGATAATAGGGTTAAATTATAAATGGGAAAACGAGTATTATTTTGAAAAGGATTTTCAAGCCATTGTAATAATTCTTGTGAAAAACTGTCTGAAAAATCCTGAATATAATAAACTCGAGCAAGAATCAATTTTTTGTCAATTAAAGTCTGAGCAAAATCTTTTCCTGTTTTCTTGTCCGCATAATAACTTTTGGCTATGGATGAAAAGGGGTCGACAAGTAAATGATGGGGATAACTATTCAGGGTTTCACTAGATATATTTTTGAGCCAATCACTTCTATTTCTTGAATTTTGATGAGAATAATGAGTAATTTCTTTTCCTTCTAAGTCCGTAATAATTAATCCTTGTAAACCTTGATAATTGCTAGTTAAAATTTGGTTTACCTGTTCCGTATTACTATTCCTAATAGCGTAAGATAAAGCTAAAGGAACTGTGGGAAATAAACTGTCAGTATTTAAGCTTTGTGATGAGGGGATAGAATGAGCGTGATAAGTGTAATAAGTTTGACGAACTGCTAAAATACCAAAAGCTAATAATAGCAACTCAATAATAACTAATCGGCCAACAATAACCGCAACTTGTCCATAAGATAACTGCTTTCTTAAGATAGGAAAGATCATTCTCTTAAGATTTAAGTATAAGACTCCATAATAATAATTAAATTGACAAAAATTCAAGTTTTCTTTATATTATTTAACTTATGGAGTAATTTTTTGAAGCCTATTTCTATGCCAGTAAAAATGGTAGAGTTGTAAATTATCCCGATAATAGCCTTAATAGGAGGATCATAGAGACTTAATGAATATGAAAATTGGCGATCGCATTCGCGTTATAGAATCTGTTATTGTTTATCATCATCCTCAGCACAAAAAAGAGCCATTTGACCTCAAAGGGATGGAAGGGGAGATCATCGATATCGTTACCAACTGGCAAGGTCGGCCCGTTAGTGCTAACCTACCCGTATTAGTCAAGTTCGAGAAACGATTTCGGGCGCATTTTCGTGACAATGAAGTAGAAGTGGTTGAAACCGCTTAGAAACAGAGGGTTAAGGTTTTAAAGTCCTTACCCTATCCCTCCTTGATACCAGTTTTCCATGGGGTCTATCAATGTTTCAGTTAAGTGAGTGTGGGAAGTATGGGGGGAATTTTTATTGAGATTGTTAGTCTATTGATCTAAAACCAACCAATACCAATGAGAACTCAGCAAACCCTAAAACCCTTTTTCAAGAGACTTCCTCCAGTCATTCGTTTTGCCATCCCTATCGCTATCTGTTTAGGCTTAGTTTTAGGGACGATTGTTCCTGGTTTGAATGCGTCCCCTGTGAAAGTAACCCTCTTGATGCAGGCCCTAGAAGCTGCTCAATGGGAACCCTTTGTGCAAGAATTTAACGAAAAACACCCCGATATTGAGTTAGAAATCATTGAAGGTCCCAACGCAACCAACCAAGTCGAAGACTTATACACTTCCTCATTTTTATTAGGAAATTCTCCCTACGATCTTGTCTTCATGGATATTGTGTGGGTTCCTAAGTTTGCAGCAGCAGGATGGTTAAGAAGTCTAGCGGAGCGCGCCTCAGACACCGAGTTATCCGCTTTTTTAGAAGGGGATATCAACGGGGGACGCTACCAAGGAGAATTATATCGGATGCCAGTGCGGTCTGATGGGGGAATGCTTTATTATCGTACTGATTTATTGGCCAAGGGAGGGTATGAACCCCCTAACACCTTTAGGGAACTATTAGATATCTCCCAAACCTTGCAACAAGACAACCTAGCCGAGTGGGGTTATTTGTGGCAGGGAAAACAGTATGAAGGGCTACCAGCCATGTTTGTCGAAGTTTTAGCCGGTTACGGGGCTTTTTGGGTCGACCCAGACACCCTAGAAGTGGGTTTAGATAGTCCTGAGGCCATAGAAGCAGTGAAATTTTTGCGGACTACCTTAGAACAACAAGTGTCACCCCCAGGAATTACCACCTATGCTGAAGAAGAAGCTCGTCGTCTCTTTCAAAATGGGGATGCTGTGTTCATGCGGAACTGGCCTTATGCCTTTGGACTCTTATCCGCCGAAGATTCCCCCGTTAAGGGTAAATTTGCCATTAAACCTATGGTACACGCCCCTGAACAGTCTAGCGGGGCTTGTTTAGGGGGTTGGGGCTTAGGTATTACCACCAGCAGTCAACACCCAGACGCAGCGTGGGAAGTGGCCAAATTTTTCAGCAGCGAAGACGTACAACGACGGTTTATCCTAGCCACGGGATATGTACCCAGTCGTCGCGCCCTCTTTAATGACCCCGAAATTTTAGCCAAATATCCCCATTATTCTGAATTATTGGCAGTGGTAGAAAGTGCAGCCTTACGCCCGCCCATTGCTCAATACGCCCAAGCCTCCGATATTTTACAACGTTATCTCAGCGCAGCTATCACCGCTCAAATGACTCCAGAACAAGCCATGAACAAAGCAGCTAATGAGACAAGACGGTTATTGGGGCAATAACTATACCGCTACGCGAAAGTCAAAAGTCAAAAGTCAAAAGGCCAAAGTAGGTGGTATCTGGGTTTCACTATTTGTGAATGTCCTAAGGTTTTTCCGTAGTGCTATATTATTCCCCATACTGTTCAGTTAATTCTGGAGATGAGAAGGGTGGGGAATTGTTACAGTTCTTTACTAATCTAGGTAACAAAGTAGAACTGAGTGATACTATTCCCTAAAACACCTTTTTTTGAGGGAAATAAAAACATCATGGCAGAAGAGCTTAAAGGAAAGCTTCCCACATTCGGTGGTAGCACCGGCGGTTTACTCTCGAAAGCGGAACGCGAAGAAAAATACGCCATCACCTGGACCAGCAAAACAGAGCAAGTCTTTGAAATGCCTACAGGTGGGGCTGCCATTATGAATGAAGGAGAAAATCTCCTCTATTTAGCCCGCAAAGAACAATGTCTGGCTCTGGGAACCCAGTTACGGACCAAGTTCAAGCCCAAAATTCAAGATTACAAAATCTACCGTATCTATCCCAGTGGAGAAATTCAATATCTTCACCCTGCGGATGGGGTCTTTCCTGAAAAAGTTAACGAAGGCCGTGGTTATAGCGGCAAAAAAGACAGAAAAATCGGGGATAACCCCGAACCAGTTACCATTAAATTTTCTGGTAACGCGCCCTACGACGTTTAATCGTCCAGGGGTCGTGGGTTAGGGTCAAACCAAGGCATTATTTTTAAACCTGATGATAACGCCCTAACCCTGATAGTTATCTGACCGTGGCCAGGCACTAATGAGCCGACATCAATGGCCAATTATCGGTACAATAAACTGATAATCATTGATGATGTGATCATTGGTAACTGGCCACGGCTCATTTTTAGCTTGAATTATGATGTTTCCCGACTTTGAGCAGTTTTCCGTATTAGCACGACAGGGTAATTTTGTCCCAGTTTATCAGGAATGGGTAGCGGATCTCGAAACGCCAGTTTCCTCCTGGTACAAAGTATGTGGCGATCGCCCCTACAGTTTCTTACTAGAATCGGTAGAAGGAGGCGAAAATTTAGGCCGTTATAGCTTTCTCGGCTGCGATCCGGTCTGGGTTTTATCCACGCGAGGAAACATCACCACCCAAACCTATCGAGAAGGGGCGGTGAAAACCTATGAAGGTAACCCCTTTGAGATTTTAACCGACTGTTTACAGTCCATTGAACCGGTGACCTTACCCGAACTGCCCTCGGGTATCGGCGGTTTATTCGGGTTTTGGGGCTATGAATTAATTAATTGGATCGAGCCAAGGGTTCCCATTTATCCCATCACCGACGAGGATATCCCCGATGGGATCTGGATGCAAGTGGATCATCTGATTGTTTTCGATCAGATCAAACGGAAAATTTGGGCGATCGCTTATGCTGATCTCCGAGACGAAAGTATTAGCTTAGAACAAGCCTATCAACAAGCTTGCGATCGCATCACTAAATTGGTCTTAAAATTACAACTTCCCCTACCCATCCAAGGGAAAACCCTAGAATTAAATACTCACTCAGAAGAAAGCCAGCCCCTCAGCTACACCAGCAACACAGAACCCGCTCAGTTCTGCGAAAACGTACGTCAGGCGAAAGAATACATCCGTGCAGGGGATATTTTCCAAGTGGTCCTCTCTCAACGCCTACAAGCCCATTATAACCATGATCCCTTTAACCTCTATCGTTCCCTGCGCTTGATTAATCCCTCTCCCTACATGGCCTATTATAATTTTGGAGATTGGCAAATTATCGGTTCTAGCCCCGAAGTCATGGTCAAAGCCGAACGCACGGAAGATGAGTCCTTAACGGCTGTTTTACGCCCCATTGCAGGGACCAGGAAACGGGGGAAAACCCCAACGGAGGATCAAGAGTTAGCCCAAGATTTATTACAAGATCCCAAGGAAATCGCTGAACACGTGATGCTGGTGGACTTAGGGCGCAATGATCTGGGCCGGGCTTGTTGTGAGGGGAGTGTTACCGTTGACGAGTTAATGATCATTGAACGCTATTCCCACGTCATGCACATTGTCAGCAACGTGATCGGGAAATTAGCCCCCCATAAGACCCCATGGGACTTATTTAAAGCCTGTTTCCCCGCCGGAACCGTAAGCGGGGCTCCCAAAATTCGGGCCATGGAAATTATTAACGAATTAGAACCAGAACGCCGAGGCCCCTATTCTGGAGTGTACGGATATTATGATTTTGAAGGACAGTTAAATACGGCGATCGCCATCCGTACTATGGTGGTTCGTCCCTTGGGCAATGGTCAACATCTTGTCTGTGTCCAAGCAGGGGCTGGTTTGGTGGCTGACTCTGAGCCTGAAAAAGAATACGAGGAAACCATGAATAAGGCCAGAGGGTTATTAGAAGCCATTCGTTCTTTGAGGTGACATCCTCCCACGCACGCCGCTAAGCTTTGTGCGGGGCTCCCCTAACTCACGATAGGGCTTTCCTGGTTATTCTCGCTGACACGAGGTTTCGCCACTTATCTAGAACACATACGGCCTCCTCTAGTTTATCACAAAAATTTAGCCCCGGCTCTCATCCCTCGATTTTCGTTCCTCAATCGGGGATTTCTCGCCAGGGGGGTTAAAATGGTTATGCAGTGCATGGATTAAAATGTTAACGGCAGAACATATCTATCAAACTACTTGTTATCAACGTCAAGCAAATCAATTGGTTAACCCTCAAACCTGTACGGTTACTTTACAGTACGAACATCCAGAAAACGGACTAGACTGGGAAATTGTTACCCTCAGTGGCGAATTGTATCATTATCGCAATTTAGGGGCGGGAATCGAACTTTGGAGCGATCTCACTCAACAATGGACTCCCGTACAAATAACGGACTGGTTTCCTGAGAAGGAAGGAGTTCTCTGTTGGGATAACTTTTGTGCCGACTGGCGAGAGATTCCCTTAGATTAATTTGAGTTCGGAGTTCGGAGTTCGGAGTTCGGAGTTGAATGAATTTTATTATGAACCAATCCTATCAACAAGGACATCTCGTTGAATTAGAGATTATCGATCTCGCTCATAGTGGAGATGGAGTGGGTAAGTTGGACGGGAGAACCGTTTTTGTCCCCGACACGGTGACAGGCGATCGCATCATGGCCCGTTTAACCCACGTCAAGAAACAATACGCTCACGGAAAATTACAGGAAATTATTTCCCCTTCTCCCCATCGTATTCGGCCCAGTTGCATCGTGGCTGATAAGTGTGGCGGTTGTCAATGGCAACATATCGCCCCTGACTATCAACTGGCGGCCAAGGAAAACCAGGTGATTCAAGCATTAACACGGATCGGTGGCTTTAATGACCCGCCAGTGTTGCCCATTTTATCATCCCCGGAAATACTGGGTTATCGCAATAAGACCACTTACCCCTTAAAACGGTCAACCACAGGAACCGTACAAGCTGGGTATTATCAACGTCATAGCCATCAACTCATTAACCTCAATCAATGTCCTATCCAAGATCCTCGCCTTAATCCTATTTTGCAAGAGGTTAAACAAGATATACAAGACCAAGGTTGGAGCATTTACAACGAACAAACGGGTAAGGGAAAATTACGGCATTTAGGCTTACGTATTGGTAAGAAGACAGGGGAAATTTTGTTGACCTTGGTTAGTACCAGCAAAAAGCTCACGAATTTTCAACAACAAGCAGAAATTTGGCTGCAACGCTATCCTAACCTGGTGGGGGTTTCTATTAATTATAATCCCCATTCAGGTAATAAGATTTTTGCTGAGGAAACCTTCAATTATATCGGTCGTCCCTATCTAACAGAAACCTTCGGTCAACTCAATTTTCAATTAAGTTCTGACACCTTCTTTCAAATTAATACTGAAGCAGCAGAAGTGTTATTAAATGTCTTATTAGAAAAACTGTGTTTCACAGGGGAAGAAACCTTGATTGATGCCTATTGTGGGGTAGGGACTTTTACCTTACCCCTAGCTCAAAAAGTGGCTCAAGCTGTGGGGATAGAAAGTAATCATCACTCCATCGAACAGGCTGAAAATAATGCCAAAATTAACGGAGTTAATAATACCAAATTTTATCAAGGAACGGTAGAAAACATCTTACCATCCCTGAATCTTTCTCCGGATATGATGGTGCTTGATCCCCCGCGCAAAGGTTGCGATCGCAGGGTTATTGATGCTTTAAAAAAAATTCACCCTCCCCTAATTGTTTATATTAGTTGTCAGCCCTCTACCTTAGCCCGTGACCTAGAAATACTGTGTCAATCGGAGCTTTATACAGTGCAATGGATACAACCCATTGATTTCTTTCCTCAAACGGCTCACGTAGAAGCAATGGCTTTGATTAGACATAATATTGACTAATATGTTATAGTAATCATAGTTATTTTTTTAGTAATGCTATTTGTTTGTTTAAAAAGTTTCATTTAACCCATTTGCTTAACCTTGAAATAAGACCATCATTAGCCATGCCATAGCTTAAACTAAATTTTCTAAGCTCGATGCTGTTGTCGTTTAAACCTATAGACAAGAGCATCCTCCTAAAACTAAAACCAGACAAGATCCGTACAAAATTCAACTTAGAGGTGACAGCACGTGCTTGCTATTTCCCTACCGCCAACCAAGCGATATGGTTGTACAATGAGCTTCGCATCAACGCTCTATTTATGTCCTATCCTTGACTTACTCTTAGCTAGGATTCCCCATGAGTTACAACCTGAAATCAGACTCGGCCTACAAGAAGCACTGGTAAACGCAGCCAAACACGGAAACAAACTCGACCCAACCAAGTCAATTGTTGTTCAATTTTCCATTACTCAAGACGGTTATTCTTGGATCATCTCAGATCAAGGTCATGGATTTTCCTCTCAATGTAGTTGTTCTGAGCATTCCTTAGACGTATTACCCCCCGACGAATCAGAAAACGGCAGGGGGTTTTGTTTGCTGCATGAAATTTTTGATCAAGTTCACTGGGACCAACAAAAAACTCAACTCAAACTGTGCAAACAGGTTAAAAAGAGCAGAAGACAAGCACTAATATCGTGAGGTTCTCAAAATTCACTGAAATCGGGTTAATTGGATACGATAGCGTTGTTTTTTGGTAACCGCTACTTCCCCTACTTCCAAGCGGCCTTTCCCTCGTACCGTAATTAAATCACCAGGGTTAACATTGTAACTCGCTTGAGTGATTTCCTTCCAATTAACTCGGACATCCCCTTTATTAATGGCATCGCTCATTTTACTACGGGACATCCCAAACCCGGCAGAAGCGATCGCATCTAAGCGCATGGATGCTTCAACGGTGGTCATTTCCTTGGTTTTGGGGGGTCGTATTTTCAACTCGCTGAGTTCAATTTTTTGGGTTTTCACTGGCACTGAGCGCACTTGAGTTAAGCTCGTTTCCAGGAATTCCACCAATTCAGGCACCACGATCACCTGACCCCCCCTCTCTCCCAAAACAATAATATCTCCAATTTTTTCCCTGACAATTCCCGTCCCTAAAATCGCCCCTAAGAAGTCTCGATGACTGGCCGGGTCAAAAAGAAAGTTACCTGCGATATCCAGGGCAGCAAGGGGAATTTGAGACTGTTCTAGGGGTATTTCAGGGCGAGCTATAGCAATCCTCTGTCTTTCTGCTTGAGGATACCCTCCCCAAACCATAATTTCTACTTCTGTTAAACGGGTAAAAGCACTTTTCGCTTCAGCAATGACAGGAGGAGGGAAAAAATCACTAACCACCATCTCCCAAGTTTTTATGGCCATTTCCCCTTGATCAATAATACGGGACATTTCTTCCCGATTTTCGATCCCTTTGAGTAGTGTTTCTCTAGGTAACATAAACTTTCTTTGTTTTTATACTGATGGGAATAACTTTCTAATCTTTTAATAATTTTGTTGATGTGTTTTTCTGGATTATGTTTAATAATTTTTTTGGGGTTCTTATCTAAAATTCTAACATATTCTAAAGAATACATAATTAATCCCAAAAAACCATGTATGCAGGAAGGATTTAGACTACAATGAAAGGCTAAACTTTAAGTTTTTTTTAGCCACTTAGCTTTGAATTTCTCAACTTCTTCTTCACTATAAAAATGTTGTGTGTACTTTGAGTTGTACATTTCATCTATATATGATTGAGGGAAAAGGATAGATTTTTGAAATTCTTTATATTTTCGAGCGTAGTTTTTTCTATTTCCTATGTTTGTCTCTATAACATTAAAATCTTGAAGATTCATGAATTCTGCGATTGCATCTTTGATTTTTGAATTGATATCTTCCGTCCTTATGATAAGGATTTCAATATTATTGGTTTTAAATATCTGATAGCCTTTCTCTTTAGGAAATGGTTGACTAAAAACATCAATACCAAAAACATCGTTAATATTTTGATCTAGCCAATGTAAAACCCAGCGATGATGAAAGTTATTTAAAAAATGTTGAATTAGTTCGTCTACCTTTTTTTTTTCAATTGTTCCATTACGATGAAAAAACGGATTGCTCAAATTCTGAAAAAAATCAGAAACATTCTTAGCTATTGGATCTCTGACGAAGGTTATTATTTTCCATTTTTTATCATTTAAGCTTTTTAAAATTTCACAATAGATACACCACTCGGCAATCAACCGTTTTTTTTGGGATAGATGAGGATGAATTTTGATTTTTTGCTCAAGGTTTTCAAAATTTCTAGGAATTAAATTATGGGTATGATAAATGGGAACAGTTAGATTGAGTGTCTTCAAAGAATTGTAAATAGACATAGAACCCACTTTTCCCATTTGGTGAACTAAAATTAATTCGGATTGACGGACTTCCTGTAAAGTACGATGTTTGAATTGATATAAATAAAAAGCTTGCTTAATACTTTGTAAGCGAGATTTAGCAATTTTAATAATCTTATTCATATTTAATTAAACCCTTAAAAAATAATAGTATGAAACCCATTGAATTTAATGGCAGAAAAAGAATAGGCTAAAGACTAGAGTCAGTGTAACCTTGTAAATTTTCAGGATTCAAGGGACGAAGGATAGCGGTTGCCTTATTTTTGAGGGGAGTGGCTCCTTGTACGATAACAAGATATTTTCCTGCATCAAGACGATTACGATAGGGTAAAGCGTCCCCACTTCCCACCGATAAACCGACACCCCCCCCAACAAAAATACTGCCCATCGCCCCACCAATGGCACCGGCTAAACCGCCTAAGATATGATTAAAGGGTTCTCCCGCCCAATCAAAACTATTAACCCCTGTGATTAAATCAAATAGATAACCACCCGCAAAACCAAAGGGAACCAGCCAAACAGCCATCAGCAGAGCGCGTTTTTTGGCCTGTTGTACCGGATCGATAAAGCCAAATTCATCGGCACTTTTGTAGCCTTTCCCTAAGATAGTGATTTGATTGGTGGAAATGCCACCCTTTTCTAAGGCAGTATAAGCTTCTTCTGCTTGAATGCGATCGCTAACGACAGCTATCAGATAGTCCATAGGGGAAGTTAAGATAATTCACTTATCCTAGTTTAAAAGTTTTGCGAACCTTTGACCATTGCTGTGATCAAGCTAGAAAATCCTTAGCCGTTGCAGTAACATAAGTTTACAAACTGTCTCATAATTAACGCTATGAAATCCCTAACAACCGCTCAGCAAGGACTCGGTTGGTCTTTAGATCAACGAGATCCCCAATTTATCGAACAGATGATGCCTTACTGGAAATGGTTTTATGATCACTATTTTCGGGTACAAACCGATGGCTGGCATCACATTCCCCCTCACGGTCCTGTTTTATTGGTGGGGTCCCATAATGGCGGTTTGGCTTCCCCAGATACTTCGATGATGATGTACGACTGGTTTCGTCGCTTTGGGACTCAACGTTCAGCTTATGGGTTAATGCACCCGTCGGCCTGGAAAATTAATGCCTCTATTGCTAAGTTAGCCGAAAAAACTGGGGCGGTGCGAGCTCATCCTAAAATGGGCATTGCAGCCTTGAAACGGGGGGCGAGTGTGTTAGTTTATCCAGGAGGCGCACAAGATGTGTTTCGTCCCTATAAAGATCGCCATAAAATTGAATTAGCGCGACGCAAAGGCTTTATTAAACTAGCTTTGCGGGAACACGTCACCATTATTCCTCTGATTTCTGTGGGATCTCACGAAACCCTGTTTGTGATTGGAGACTGTTACGAACAAGTGAAAAGGTTACACGAGTGGGGCTTACCTTGGGTTGATGATACGGACCCGGAGGTTTTTCCCATCTATCTTGGCTTGCCTTGGGGCATTGGTATTGGTCCTGCGCCTAATTTTCCCCTTCCCATACCCATACATACCCGTGTTTGTCCCCCCATTGTCTTTGAACGTTATGGCAGGAAAGCAGCTGGCGATCGCGCATATGTAGACAGTTGTTATGAATTAGTGGTAACTAAAATGCAGCAAGGGTTGGATCAATTGGTCATTGATAGTGAAAAATAATCACTAGGCCAAGGCACTTTCACTACCTGAGTCACTCATAAACAAACAAGAAGAACCGGTCATGTTGATCATTTGATGAACAAAATTGAAGTCGGGGATGGATTGTAGTCCGATAAAATCCATATCGCCTTGGGGAGTTTGCTGGATACAACTGGGAAATTCTCCTACAATAATTAGGCTATTGGCTGTAATTGGAATGCGACATAAATCCCGCAAACTATTAATATAATATTCCGCTTCTTTTCTATCTTCTTGTTGAGCGATAACTGAAATAATATTTAATTGCGCTTTCCAGGCTTTAGAGAGTCGTAAGGCCATTAAAATGGCTAAGTCTGTATTGCCTTTTTCTAATCGTTCCATAATCGCTAAATTGTCCAGTTGAGGACGAATCCACAAATTGATGACTTCCATTCTTCCTAATCCGGCACTAGGATGTAATCCTAATAGCATGACACCAATTTCTAACTGTTTGGCTTCTTCAAAAACGGGCAATAAGTGATCCCATTCACTGGCTTGAGTGGGAAAACGTAAAAAGAGAATATTAGGGCGGAAAAAGGCACTTTGTAGGGCTTGTAAAGCGGTAATAATGCCTTGACTTTCTTGCTCAACTGTCATTACTGAAATGGTGGTTAACAGTTTGTGTTGACGAAAGGAACTGGCTAATTCTTGCAGTTGTAGGGATAATTTTTTTCCTTGATTTTTGGTAGCAATTCCTAATAGTTGTAAAAAGCCTTCAGGTTGAGATAAATCTAACAAAAGACGAAATTCTCCCAGTAGTTGGGACCCGTCTTCGATGGGGACTAAAAAAGTGGGTTTCCAGGCTCTAACGTTAGTTAAATCTAATTGGATAACTTTCATGGCTGACCATTGAGCAATGGCTGTAAAAATTCCACTTCTCACGTCAGCCGAACGCTTTTCTTTGGGTAAACTAACCAGACGTAAATAAATGGTAAAAACAATGGCAATGGCCACTAAACTGAGGAAAGGCCGAATCACTAACATGGCTAAAATGCAGCCGATAATTCCGTATAACGGGACGATAATTGGAACTTTAAAGGTGGGTCGAAAGTTCATCAATCCCAAGCTAGATTCTACTAACACGACTAGGTTAATGGTGGCATAAGTTAGGAGGAAAAATAGAGTAATTAAAGGAGCGATCGCATTTAAGTCCCGCAATAATAATGCCAGCACAACAATGATCGCACTCACCAGCAAAGCACGACGAGGTTCTCCATTTTTGGAAAGTTTAGCTAACCAGTTGCCACAAGGAATAACTCCATCTTTAGCGAGTGCCATTAAAATACGAGGTGCGCCGACTAAAGAAGACAAAGAAGCACTAAAAGTAGCTGCTAATAACCCCATTAAAACTAAAGGTTGCCAACGGGATTTTTCGATTAAAATGGTATAGTTATTAATCAGTTGTTGCGGAGGGGCTGCACGGGCTACCCACCAGCATAAAATGATGTAAATAACAGTACTTAAGGCAATAGCAAAAAGGGTGCCAACGGGAATATTCTGACGGCTATTTTTTAGCTCTCCTGACATATTAACCCCGGACATAATGCCGGTGGTGGCGGGAAAAAAGACCGCAAAAACCCCCCAAAAATTAATATTAGGAAAATCTCCCCACTCTTGCCAGGTTTGGGTACTCTCCCAAGTGATAGAACTAGAAAAAATTGAGATTAAGGATAAAATGATTAAAATAAGAACTAAATATTGAACCCGAAAGGCAAAACCAGCACTGATATAGGCAATAGAAAAAATGACGACAAAAGCAATTAAATCAATCAGTAAGGGGAAATGATTAGGAAATAAAAATAACCATCCTTCTCGAAAGCCAAAAACATACATAGCCGCAGCTAACGCTTGGGAAACAAATAAAGGAACCCCTACACTTCCTCCAATTTCTAACCCTAATGACTTAGAAATCATGGCATAGGGACCCCCTTCTCCCATACGAGTATTGGTGGCAATAGAGGCAATAGAAAGTCCTGTGGCTACTGTAATACTAACGGATAATAAGACAACGGTTAACCCCCCAAATAATCCAGCATTACCCACAACCCAACCAATTCTAAGGTACATAATTGCCCCTAAAATAGTGAGCAATGTGGGCTTAAAAACCCCTTCAAAGGTGTTATACTTTTTGGGAGGACAAGTGAAGGTATTGTATGTTAATGGATTAACGAATTTAATGATTTTCTTTATCTTTAAGGGCATTGTTAATAAAAGTGTTCTTCTTTTATTGTAATGCCATATTTTAGGAAAATGAAAATTTTAACTAATTTTATACACTTAATTTAAGGGCGTTAACCGGAACTTCATCCCACGAGTCGACTGTTCTTAAACTGGCAATCCAGCCTTCTTGTTTTTGTGCTTCTGTGAGGTTATTTAACCATGTTTGATGACAATCTTCGGCTGCCTTTTGATCACAGCAAGCAATGCAGGAATAAACTATACCAGAGGGATCAATTTGTTCGTTTACCCAAATCGTCATAATATTTGATTATGTTTTTCGCTATTCTTTATATCCTTTCTATTATAACTTAAAATGGGTTAATTATAAAGGGTAAAAAATTAGGGGTTTTTCAATGATACAATAATAAATCGTTATGGCCATTTATTATGGTGTACAAAATAATTAAAATTAGTAACCTAGGAACAAATAATGATGAGAAAACTCTATTTTTTATTGCCAGGAACAGGTAAAAAGTTTGCTTGTGGTGGGCTTTTTGCTGAGTTAAAAACCTTTGAGTTAGCTAAACAAGTTTGTCCTTGTGAAGTCGTTACTTATCGCCAAAAAGAAAAGAACCATTTATTTTTAGATGATCTTCTCAACAAAGACAATTTAGAACAGATCATTTTTGTGATTAGTTGGGGGTTTGATGTTCCTAAATTAGCTGAAAAGTTAAAGCCTTATAATGTTATTTATCATGCTCATAGTGCAGGTTATGGGTTTAATTTACCTGCGAGTATTCCCATTATAACCGTTAGTCACAATACCATGGGGTATTGGGGACAAAATTCACCTAATTCTTTAATTTATTATTTACCAAATCAAATTTCAGATCAGTTTAATGACTTAAATTTAGAAAGGGATATTGATGTTTTAGTACAAGAAAGAAAATCATCAGACTATTTATTGAAACAATTAATTCCTGCCTTACAAGATCAATGTAATGTGACGGTTATTAATTATTTTGTTGATGATTTATCCAAACTGTTTAATCGTGCCAAAGTTTATCTTTATGACTCAGCAGAATACTGGGCGCAACAGCGAGTCAGTGAAGGTTTTGGTCTACAACCAATGGAAGCTTTAGCTTGTGGTTGTCAGGTATTTTCTAGTATTAATGGAGGACTTTCTGATTATTTAGATCCAGGATTTAATTGTTATAAAATTGCTGGTTATTCAACAGAATATGATGTTAAACGTATTTTAAAAGCGATTAAATCATCCCAAAAATTAACACTATCATCTCAAATTTTAGCAGAATACAGAAGTGAAAATATTATTAGACGATTAGAGGTTATTGTAGAAGAAATTAACTTCTTTTTTGATCACAAACCACAACTTAAAGGTGATATTGATGATTTAACTAAAATAAAAATAGCTCAATTATTTTTTAGAAAGGTTTGGAAAAAGCTATTTAAAAAGTAGGGTAAACAATATTTATGTAATACCCTACTAGATATAAAAATTGATAGTTTAACTATTTCTTCTTACTTTTCGCCAATTTCCGTTTAAAGGTTGTTCCAAAGGCTACTGCAGTTCCTGCACCTAAAATGGTTAAAGGTTCTGGTACTGGTTCATGGGTTTGTTGTAAATTTTCCAGCGCAAAATCACCAATTAATTCATGGGTTTTACTGGTCCAATGAATATTATCCCAGTAAAAATATTCCGCCTGTTCCTCTTGGCTACAAATAGAAAAATTAACCTGATCAAAACAAGCCTGATCAAGATTAGTATAACCATATTCTTCTGGATTATCGCGAACCTCGTTTAAGAAGCCATATAAATCTAGAGAAGTAATATTAATATCATTTAAAGACTGATTTAATCCATTTAAACTACTATCAAGACTAGAATTAAATTGATTAATATTTGAGACTAAATTATTCATAAAAGCCTCATCATCAGGAATGCCAGGTTCTTGAGATAAATCAGGAGAATTCGCCACCAAAAAGTTACGCGCTCCTTGATCATATAATCGAGTTATCGCATCTGTCAGATTATTAACACTTGCCGATGTATCAACATTAGGATTACTTCTTAAATCGTTAGTACCAGCAAAGAGAATAATTAAATCTTTTTTCTTGATTGAGTTAGTTCCTAAATCATTAATTAGATGAGAAACTTGTGTTTGTACCCCCGGAATTAAAGGACCAAATGCGCCAATTCCACTGGACCCAGTGGTAGCACCTCCAAAGGCAAAATTGACACTATTAGTCCCTGTTGCACCATTATAGAAAGGACTGACAATCAGTTCACCATTAGCATTTTGGGTAATTGCAGATGGTTCCGTAGACCCAGGAAACGATACCGATAAACTGGTTGATGTTTTTAAGTCTATCCCTAAATCTTGGGTTAAATATTCAACCCACACAGGACCATTAGAAAAACGTCCTTCAAAATAAGGGGGACTCGCTGGTGTGGGGCCGGGAAACCCTTCAGGGATGAACTGAGGAGGTAACTCATTAATGTCAGTAGTAACATTAAAAATATTACCCATGCTAGAGTTGCTACTTCCAAAAACATAGGTCTTCTTGAAATTCAAGGCTAAAGCATCGAGAGGTATTGTCATAGAGGACAACACTAAACTAGCTATCAAAAAGTGTTTTTTCATGACAATAATTTTTAAATTCTAATTGATGGGGGCCATCATAACCGATAAATGTTGCTAATGCCAACTAATTTAGTTAGGGAAAAAGTTAGGCAGTAAACATCTGCTTTTTTGAGTTATAGATGGGAAATTTAAGTTAACGGTAATAATAGTTGCCATGCTTTGATAAAATTACCTTGCATGAGGGCAGAAATGCCTTCTAAAGCTTGGAATTCTTTGTGATTAGGCTGCATTTCAAGGGCGGGTTTTAGGGCGATTTCTGCTGCTTTGGGTTGCCAGTTATAAAGATAAACAAAAGCAAGATAAGCATGGTGATAAGGGTTATCTGGCGCAATATTAATAAGTTGCTTTAAAGCGGCGATCGCCCCTTGAGGATCTTCTTGTAACACTTGAGATAATACTAACCCGTAAGTCCAATTTAATTGATGGTTTTGAGGCTCATTCTTGAAGCGATAGTTTAGGGCAATTTCTGTCTGTTTTAAATAGTCTTGAATGGGATCATATTGATTAAAACGACCAATTTTTTTAAAGATAGGATCTAACCCCGGTATTCCTTGGGCTAAATTGCCAGAAATTTGTCTTAATTGAGTGAGTAAATCTAATTCAGGAGAGGGTAAAGGATTGAGATTATTGTTAATGCTGAGAGTAACGTTAGGGGTCGGAATTAAATAACTTTCATTGGTCTGACGATTTAGATAAGTTGCTTTGAGGATATAATCGCCATTCTTTACAGTTTTATCAGGAAACATTGCCATTGTTTCAGTTACTTTAAACCCTTGATTATCGGTAACATTTCCCCATAACATTCCTTCCCCAATTCCATGATCGTGTATCCAAGTAATTTCGTTTCCATTTGAGTCTTGAGGATACCAAGATAATAATAGTAAACCTTCTTGTAATTCCTGCCAATTTCCTGACCATTCATAGGTAACAGGAATGGGAAACTTAGAGGAAGCTTCTCGGGGAAGAATAATATTTTCTAAGTGGACTTTATTAAGGGATTTATGAATGGGAGTAACATTAACTGATGCTTGTTTACGATGATATAATTTAACCGAACTTTGATCGGGTAATTTCCAAGTTTTAATTAAATCAAATCTGGGATTATTGTCTAAGGTTTCAGCAAATTTTAATTGATTTTCTCTAGCAAAACCATTATCTCCTGTTTTGCTAACAAACCAATCAAAAGAGCGACTATCTTGTTGAATATAATCTTCTTTATTCCCTAATTCTCGTCCATAAACCTGAAAATTAGCTAATTGACCGTAATAATTAAGAGTATTATGGTTAATACTATCAGTGTTAGCAATAACTCCTAAATTTACGATTTGATAAGGGGTGTTTTCTTGAGAAGTCTCAATAATATTTTTCACAGGAATTTCTTGACCTAAGTAGGGACGAAAAGCAACTCCAGGACTTAATAATAAGGATAATTTTTCAGTTCCAGGAAGGGGAAACAAGTTGGTAATCATGACTAAAATAGCTGTAATTACGGTTATCCATCGAACCGATTTCCAGTTTCCTCGCCATCGGGTTAACCCATAGCTTAAAAATACGGCTAAAATGGGTAAATAAGACATAATATAACGAGTATCTTTATTAAAGATAGCTGAACAAATTAAGTAGGAACCTCCAAAATATACCCCTAACCACTTAATGCTTTGAATGACCTTTTTATTCTCAATTTTATCTTTATCTTTTGGGAATTTTCCTAATAAATGTAACAGCAAACCGACGAGGGGAACTAATAGCAATACCCAACCGATTGCTAGGGGTAAATCTTGCCAGTAATAAGTCCAAGCAGCTAGAGTATTCAATGGGGGATCACCTTCAAAAGTTGCCGGAATAGCGTTAGAATTTTGTACCGTACTAAATAAATAAATCCAGTTAGTTCGATACCAGGCAAACCATAATAAACTAGAGACAAGAAAACTGACCCATAATTGTAAAATTCTTTCCCATTTTTTTTGCCATAAAGAAGTAATTCCTAACCAAAGTAAAGGAGTAAAGAGGAAAAACATAACACTTTGTTTCGTTAACAAAGTAAGTCCCCAGCATAAACCAAATAAGATTGTCCATAACCATTGTTTTCTTCTGTTGGGTTCAACTTTCCACAGGGTTAAACAGCAAAAACAAGCGACAGTTAACGTCATTAAAGGAGTATCGATCAAAAATTGTAAACGGGTTTGATATAACCGAGGAAATAATAGGGTTAACCCGGCACTCCATAACCCAACTTTGTCATTAAATAAGGTTTTGCCAATGAAATAAACTGAAATAATTAAAATTGCGTTGTATAATAAATTAGATAGTAAAGCTGGATCATTTCCTAACCCAAACATCTTCTGAAAAAATGCACCAATAATATAAGTTAACGGAGGATATTTTGTTGATATCATCCAAAAATTACGCCACCATTCTCCATTAAAAAGTTCAGGAGAATTTAAACTATAAAAATATTGTAGGGACTTTGCTAAATGGTTGCTTTGATCCCAAGCAGGAAGAGAATGATCTAAAATTAACCAGAAGCGATCGCACACATTACTTCCTAACCATATTAACCCTAGAATTATCCAACTACCATTTTGCAGGAAAGAGAATTTTTTACGTAACATAGATAATGGTTATAATTAGACTGTTAGACTATAAGTTACTCAATTATAGACGAAAGTTTAGATATAATTGTTCTGTTAACTTACTTTTATTTGTCAACTCTCTTAAATCTAATTAGTGTCTATGAAAAAAATCCAGCTATTCTTCGCTTTTTTTCTTTTTTTCTTTCCTTTTATGGATGTTGTCGCAAAACCCAAAATCATTGATAAGAATACTAATAAAAATCAGGCTATTCTCTTAAGTAACTTAACCTCTATTGATCTTGAAAACATTGCTCAAAAAATTGCTAATGCTTACTTCAATAAGCAAGTTATTACAGTGTTTGATTATCATCTAACATCTGAAGAAGCAAGAATAGTTCAACAAAAATTAATTAACATTTTAACTTCATCTCAAGGTGAATTAATCGGTTATAAAGCAGCACTAACTAATCAAAAAGCGCAAGAGAATTTTAACGTAAGTCAACCCCTATTAGGTGTATTATTAGAGAATACATTATTGCCATCAGGAGTAAAAGTTCCTGCTAACTTTGGGGCAAAAACCATGATAGAAGGAGATTTAATGGTTAGGGTTTCCAGTGAAAAAATTAATCAAGTAACCACCCCCGAAGAAACGCGACAATATTTAGATGCAGTTATTCCTTTTCTGGAATTACCTGATTTAGTTTATGATAGAAATGTAGCAGTTAATGGGGAAATGTTGATCGCAATTAACGCAGGTGCTAGATTAGGAGTGGTTGGTAAAGTTATTCCTCTAGTTGGGAAAAAAATGAGTAAAAATAAACTTAAGGATATTTCTGTTACCCTAGTAGATGAGTCAGGAAAAATCATTGCACAGGGAAATAGTAATGCTTTATTAGGTGATCCTTTAAATGTAGTATTTTGGATTAAAGAACAATTACAAAGTCAAGGAAAAACCTTAAAAAAAGGTGATTTATTATCATTAGGAAGTATGACTCCTTTAATACCAGTAGAAGCAGGAAAAACCATGATAGCTGAATATGAAGGATTACCCGACACTGAAATAGAAGAAATCGTTGTTACCTTTGAATAAACTTACTTATTTTGCCATGAAGAATAAAAGAAATCCAGTCCTATTAATCCACGGAATTTATGATACGTATGCAAAATTCAATACAATGAAAAAATACTTAACTAATTTAGGTTGGTCGGTTCATTGTTTTTCTCTGAAACCGAATAATGGAAATGGTCATCTTGAATATTTAGCTGAACAAGTTGATGATTATATTAACAATAATTTTTACTCTGAACAAGTCATTGATTTAATTGGTTTTAGTATGGGAGGATTAGTCACTCGTTATTATTTACAACGTCTAGGAGGAGTTGAAAGAGTTCAACGTTATATCAATATTTCTGCACCGAATAACGGAACGATTACTGCTTATGCATTACCCAATCCAGGAATTAAACAAATGCGTCCTAATAGTAAATTTTTAGAGGACTTAAATCAAGATGTTGCAACAACTTTAAATAAGATTAATGTTACTGTAATCTGGACTCCCTACGATTTAATGATTCTCCCTGCATCTAGTTCTAAAATAGGAATAGGAGAAGAGATTCAATTACCTGTTTTGATCCATGGACAAATGGTAAGAGATCATAAACTCTTAAAAACAATCTCTGACTGCCTTTCCAAACCCCTGAAAATAAGCTAAATATCAGTTAAACTGTAAGAAAATAATGTTATCATAAAGATGGATTCTAAGTTAGAACAATTTCAGTTAAAATATCAACAAGGTCAAGTATTATTAGACCGAGGACAATATCGTAGTAGTGTTAAAATACTCGAAGATGCAAAATCATTGATCAACCCATCTTCAAAGTTAGGGGGACAAGTTCAACTGTCTCTAGTAACTGCTTATCAAGGGATAGATAAGATGGACGATGCGATCGCTCTTTGTGAGGAATTAACCCGTCACCCTAACCTAGAAATTCGTCAACAAAGCCAACGTATATTATACATCCTTAAAGCACCTCAGTTAAAACGTCCTGAAGCATGGATGACAAAAATTCCCACCACTAACTCTGATGATAATCAAACCCCCCGCTATGTGCAAGCAAAACCTGCTACCAAACTTATTAAAAAACCATCATTAAAGTTAGAAGATACGACGCAGATGGAGACTAAAGATAATGGATTTATTGCCTTAGCGTTGGGGTTATTTGTTATTGTTATTGGCGGGTTGATTTGGTTAAATTAAAATAGTTGCTCTTTAGCCTTTTGTTGTTTCTAATGATTCTATAATCCCTAATAACTCCCGTTCAAAAGTAACTTGAGATCGGTTAGTTTTTCCTCCAATATAACAATTTTCCTCGTCTTGTAAGACCCAAATTTGCGAATGAGACACATAACTCATGATCACCCCAACCATCAATAAACCAAAACCAGTATAAACAAAAGGAATCCCCGGATCTGCTTTAATTTGTAACCCTGTACTGCCAATTAATTGATGAATTTTTAGTCTAACTCCATTAATATCTAAGATCATTCCGGGTCGTACTGCACTATAAAGATCCCCTTTTTGATCATAAACCATCATCGTCCCTTGTAGGTCTCTTGCTAATAGAGAAACCCCTTCGCTCAAATCCGTTTTTGTGGGTATCCAAGTTCCCCAAATTTGACCATTTCCCTTAGTATCTAAAGGGGCCATCGGCAGTTGAAAAATGGGACTATTATTAACTTGCGCTTGAACCCCGGCAATTCCCCAATTAGTTTGATAAAAAGTAACACCATGATAACGCAAAGGTTCATTAACATAGATGATTTTATGTTTTAATTCTTCTCCATCATCGTTAATCACAGAAAGATCGGAATAAAATTGATCAATGGTTCCGCTAGGGGTATAATCAATCCAAAATCGATTGACTCGGATTCCCCAATCTTTGGGGATTTGCGGTTGAGACAAAGGACCAGATTCGATAATATTAGTTACTTTGAAATCAGTCCCACTAGGCACCATTGCTTGGGCTAAAAATCCTGTTAATGCACCCCAAATGGCACCCCCCAATATGATTAACATCGCTGCATGGACAACAATAGGTCCGACTTTTCCTATGATTCCTTTTCTAGCATAAATTGCTCGATTTTCTTGAAAGATTTTATAACCTTTTTGTTCCAAAATATTGTTAACGGAATTCAGATCGTTAATGTCTATTTCTGTACTCAATGCCAATTTTTGAAACTGTCGAGGTTTTTGATAAAAGTTCCATTGTCTGGCTGCTTTTAAGGCGGGGAATTGACGGTTAAAGGTACAAGCAGTTAAGCTAGTGCCAAAGAGAACTAATAGGGATAAAAACCACCAAGTTGTATATACATGGTTCAGTCCTAAAATTAAGATCACTTTCCAGGTTAAAAAGCCAAATAAAGCCGGATCTTCGGGATAGTTTTGCTGATAAAATGGGATGCTTTCTCCCTGTTCAATGACAGTTCCACTAATACTAAATACCGCGATCGCTAATAATAAAACAATGGCTAAGCGGAGATCAGCAACAATTTTAATCAGTTGTCTAAATCCTTGTTTCGGTAAGGATAAATTTTTAGGGGTTTGAGGAGAATCAGATATTGTCATATTTCACACTAATTCTTACTATAATTATAAACCCATCGCTTATTAATTGCGAGCCTGATTGTGCTTGTTTTGTATGAACATATCTGGTCAACTATTTGCTTATTCTTAATATTTTTTTAAGATGTTAGAGTGGCGATCGCTCACTGGGACGATCAACTAAGTAATTAAACAGTAGAACACAATAATTTACTCAAACTAAGTATTAACTCGTACATATTTTTACCAATTCAAATTATAAAAATTCAGTAAAACCACTGATCGATTTTTTGGGATTTAGGGAAATCTAACAGTAGATAAGCTTTTTCCCCTAACCATAATGTGTTTTTTACTGACTCTCTCAATAGATTTTCGGATCTGAAACAGGAGATAAAAGATTTATCAATTAGCAAATTCATAGTTCTCAAGCTTATTTAGTTATTTTTGATTGAATCTTTCAATCAATAACTTGTTTTATTCATTATTGGCTCACTTTTAGAGAATTCACACGGAAATAAAAGAGGTTTGTATGGCTATTATTTACGTTCGATCCGGTTCAACTGGTAATGGTTCTTCATGGAATAATGCGTTTGGTACTTTACAAAGTGCGATCGCAGCTTCTAGTGCAGGGGATCAAATTTGGGTTGCTGCGGGGACTTATACCCCAGGATCTGAAAGAACAGATAGTTTTGCTCTAAAAAATGAGGTAAAAATCTATGGGGGTTTCGCAGGGACAGAAACCAGCTTAAATCAACGAAATATTAACGATAATGTCACCATTTTAAGCGGTGATATTGGAACCGTTGGTGATGATAGTGATAATTCTTATCATGTGGTGACAGCAGAGGGTTCTTTTATTTCTCCCATCAGCACCAATACGCTCTTAGATGGATTTACTATTTCTGATGGTAATGCGAATGGTAGTACCGATGATGGTAATGGTGGAGGTGTTTTCCTCGACAATGCTAATCCTACCTTAAGCAATATCATTTTTACGGAGAATAACGCTACAAATGGTGGAGGTTTATACAGCGAAAATGGCAGTAACCCCATTCTCACTAATACTACTTTTGAGTTTAATACAGCTACCAATGGGGCAGCAATTTACAATGATTTAAGTAGTCCACAGATCACCAATGGGACTTTCCGTCTCAATGTTGCTAACAGTCTCGGGGGTGCAATTTATAACACCAGTAGTAGTAACCCAACCATTATAAACAGTGTTTTTAGTCGAAATTCTGCTAATACTGGCGGTGGTGGAGCGGTTTTTAACAACCTTAGTAACCCCAATTTCATTAACACCAGTTTTAGTGGAAATGTGGCCGTTATTGGTGGTGCAATTCGTAACGTCTCTAGTAGCGTTTCCCTCAACAATAGTATTCTCTGGGGGAACAATGACAGCAGTAATACTGGAGAGCAAATTGGTGGAACAGGAGTTACGGCAAACAATAGTATTATTCAGGGTGGACAATTTGGGGCCACGGATCAAGATCCTTTGTTTGTGGATGCGAAAAATGATGATTTACGCTTAAATACAGGTTCTCCTGGGTTAGATGCAGGGAATCAAAGTGTACTTCCTGCGGATAGTCAAGATATTGATGGGGATGGTAATACGACGGAGAGAATACCGTTAGATTTGTCGGGAAATAGTCGTGTTTCTGGGAGTGAAATCGATTTAGGTGCTTATGAAGGGATTGCTGCTTCTCCTGCACCCGATCCTGCGGATGTTCGTATTTTCTTTGTCAGAGGTAATGCAGGAGGGAATAATGATGGAAGTTCCTGGGTAAATGCGTTTACTGATTTACAGGATGCTTTAGCAGCAGCAAGAAGTGGTGATCAAATTTGGGTAGCAGCAGGGACTTATACTCCTACGGATGGAACAAATCGCAGTGCGTCTTTTGTCCTGAAAAATCATGTTGAGGTTTATGGGGGGTTTGTTGGGACAGAAACCAGCTTAAATCAACGGGATATCACCAATAATGTCACTATTTTAAGTGGAGAAATTGGAGATACGGAAACCATTGATGATAATTCTTATACCGTTGTTACAGCATCTCAAACCACCAACACTACAGTTTTAGATGGGTTCACTATCACTGGAGGTAATGCAAGTGTTAATAGATTTGTAAATTCTACAAGTTTCGGTGGAGGAATGTACATTTTTGATGGCAGTCCTACCCTTAATAATCTCATTTTTGACAATAATCGGGCAACCTTTGGAGGAGGACTCTTTAATTTCGGTGGAGCAAGTCCCATCTTAACTAATGTTACTTTTAGGAATAATACTGCTACTGATGATGGTGGTGCTGTTTACAATTTTAGCTCCAGTAGACCAACTTTCAATCAAGCTATCTTCACTAATAACACAGCAACAAATGACGGTGGAGCAGTCTTTAATAACAACAGCAGTGATCCCACTTTCAATAATGTTACTTTTGCTAGTAACTCTGCTGCCAATGGTGGAGCAATATATAGTGAAAGTAGCAGTGATCCTACTGTAAATCAGGGTATTTTTGCTAACAATACAGTCACTGGAGACGGTGGTGCAGTTTATCAAAGTGGTGCTAGCTTCCAGTTGACTGATGTAACTTTTGCTCAAAATCAGGCAACTTCAGAAGGGGGTGCAATTTATCAAACAGGTGCTAATGGTTCTACCATTACTGAGGGAACATTCACCCGCAACACCGCAGGTGGGGGTGGGGCAATTTACCATAATGCTAGTACATCTTTCTCCCTAACTAATATTAGCTTTAACCTCAATTCTGCTACTGGTAGTGGTGGGGCAATTTACAACAGAGATACTTTTCGCAATAATTTGCGACTGACTAATGCTGTTTTTAGTCGGAATAATGCAGGAAGTCTAGGTGGCGCAATTTATCAGAATGATCGTGTCAATAACAATAGTAGCCTTTCGAGGGATACAATTACTACTATTACCAATAGCAGTTTTAGTGGTAATGCAGCTGCTTCTGGTAGTGCAATTTATAGTAATGGATTTGACGACAATGATCGTATTAACACGACTATTCGTAATAGCATAATTTGGGGAAATGGTGGAACAGCACTTTCTAATAATTCAGTGGCAACTTTTGACGCAGGAAACACCAACATCATCCAAAATGGAGAATTTGGGGGAGTCAATCAAGATCCTCTATTTGTCGATGCGATCAACGATGATTTACGACTTCGAGAAAATTCTCCTGCAATTGATTTAGGAAATCAAACCAATCTTCCCACAGATACCCGTGACTTAGACGGTGATGGAGATACCTCTGAAGCAACCCCCGTTGACTTAGATGGTGCAACCCGTGTTATCGGTGAGAATGTAGATGCCGGTGCTTTTGAATTTGCCACTAATGCTGCACCCGTCATTGAAGATCAAACCTTTTCTACCGTTGAAAACATCCCTCTCAATACCATTATTGGTCAAATTGCCGTTACTGACACCAATAATGACACTTTAACTTACACTATCACCTCTGGAAACCCCAATCTTGATGGAGATGAAACCTCCGGGTTTTCTATTGATGCTGAAGGAAGATTACGGGTTGCTGATCCCGATGATCTCGACTTTGAAACCAACCCCAGTAACGCTTTAACCGTACAAGTCAGCGATGGAGAATTAAGCGATACTGCCACCATTACCGTTAATTTAACCGACGATCCCAACGAAGGCAACCAACCCCCACAAATCACTAACCAAAGCTTTACCGTAGCGCAAGATAGCAGTAATGGAGATGCAGTGGGAACCGTCAGTGCAACCGATCCTGAAGGGGACAGCATTACCTATAGTATTACCAATGGAAACCCCAATGTTGACGGAGATGGAACCTCAGCATTTACCATCAACTCGGGAACAGGTTTAATAACCGTTGCAGATACAGATGACTTCGGAACAACCACTCAATTTAACTTAGAAGTTACTGCAACGGATAATGGTGATCCTTCTCGCGCAGCAACAGGGAATATTACCGTTAATTTAGCAGCAGTTAACCTTGCACCTGTGGTCAATGACGCAAACTTCACCTTAGTGGATAATCCTGCGGTTAACCAAATTGTGGGAACCGTCAACGCAACCGATCCTAACAACGATACTCTTACCTACAGTATCACCAACGGCAACCCAGACCTAGATGGGGATGGAACCTCAGCTTTCAATATTGACAGTGGTGGCACAATTACCGTTATCGATCCCGATGATATCGACTTTCTGGTTAATCCTAACCTCAATCTCACCGTTACCGTCAGCGATGGTAATCTCAGCGATACTGCACAGGTTTCGATCATCGGCGAAGGAATTCCCACCGTTAACCCTATCAATAACGTTAGTGTAGCCGAAGGAATTACTGCTGGTGATGTAGTCATTGCAGCAGCAGAGGTTAGCGCAACCGATCCCGATACTCCCATTGGAGACTTAACCTTTGCTTTCAGTAGCGTTCCCACGGATAACAACGGAAATGAATTCTTTGCTATTGATGCAACCACAGGAGAAGTTACCATCACCGAAACAGGGGTAAATAACCTTAATTTCACAGGGTTTACCCAATTCTTTAATCTGGGAATTACTGCATCCGATGGAGTGCAAATTTCTAGTCCAGAAACGGTGCAAGTTTTAGCCAATACTCAAGCTGCAACGGTCGAAATTAATCTATTTCAAGATAATAACGGAACATTAGGGGATTTAATTGGCACTAATGAGGCAATTCTTGGGGATAACTTCTTCGTTGAGATCAAATTAGGGGATATTCGTACCGATGCTGCTGGTTTAGTTACTGCTGCACTGGATTTAGGGTTTGCTGCGGATGTTGCCCAAAATATCAACAATTTCTCCGATTTAACCTCAATTCTAACCTCAGAATTTCCCTTATTCCCAACCGGAACCCTCAATAATACCACCGGAACCATTGATAACTTGGGTGCCGGTTCTCTTCCTCCCAGTTTCGGATCTGCTATTGGGGTTAATACTAGCGATCGCTTCGCACTATTGCGCTTTAGTACCACAGATGATCGTGATGATTCCCAAATTGTCTTAGACTTAGATGCGTCTCAAACAGGGTTTGCAGATGGGTTATTTGCCGATCCCACTGACACCCAATTTAGTCGCACTTTAATTATCAATGATGCACCGGAATTAGATGCGATCGCTAATACTAACCTCTCAGAAAATGCTGCATCAGGAACCGTTATCGTAGCAGGAAACTTGGTTACTGCTAATGATGATCAATTTGGAGAGACTCCCACTTTCACCTTGAATACGTCTCCCACAGATGACAATGGTAACGCTTTATTTGCTATTGATGAGAATACAGGGGAAATTACCCTTACTCAAGCAGGATCAGACACCATTGACTTTGAAAGTGGCGTTACTTCCTATAATCTCGGTGTAACCGCTTCTGACGGCTTTAAAACCTCCACTGAGGAAACCTTTACCGTCTCTATTCTTAACGAAAATGAGGCAATTATTCGGGTATTCCTACCCAATGGAGAGGAAGCGACGGGAATGGACGATATTACTTTCACCACCGAGTTATCACGCTTCCGTAACGATATAAATGGTGATCCTGTAGCTGATAGTGAGTTTGTCCGTCCTAATTTTGCAGATACATTCAAATTCATCGATATTTTGAACGATACGATGGGAGACGAAGATATTTTACAAATTACAGATTTTTCCATCTTAGAAAACTTAACAGGAGTTAGTATTGATGCACCAGAAGGAGATACTTTAATTAATCCTGGTGAAACTAAACGATTCTTCTTAATTTATGCTCCTAATGCAGCAGGAGACAACTTTAACGAAGATAGTGGTTTAACCATTGTTAGTAACGCCACCAATGACTCTAGTTTTGAAGTTAATTTAGCAGGGAAATCCACATTTAATAGTGATATTTCTTACGATGGACAAGTCAATTTAACCGACTTAGGAACATTACAAACCCCTGGATTATTTGGTAGTTCAAATGGTCAAAGTAACTACGATCCAACGGCTGATATTACAGGGGATGGCCAGATTAATTTAGGTGAATTAGTAACCTTAAATGCTGAATTTGGCAGTTCCGTTATTTAAGTTGGTAACGCAAGCATCTTTCTTGTCAAACAGTAGGTTCTGATGGGTTAGTAATACCTAACCCATCCTACGAACAAAATTAATCTGAAATTTGTTTAATTTTATCTTTGAAAATATAGCAGCATCTTTCTGTTTTTGAGTTGGCAAGATTGAAAAATCAAACAGACGAAACGTTAATTTTCTAGCTTTTACATTATAACTTAATAGAAGAAAACCATGACAACTCTCACCACAGAATTCAATATTAGAACCGATGATAATGGCACTCCTGGAACTATTATTAATAGTCCTTTGAACACGGGAGATAGCTTTTTTTTGGAAGTATTAATGGGAGATATTCGTGATGATGCTGTGGGAATCACTAGCAGTAATATTGCAATTTCTTTTGATAGTAATCAACTTCAAAATATTAATAATTCCTTCGATCCTGCTTCCTTAAGTAGTCCTTTATTACCCTCAACATTTCCTCTGTTTAGAACAGGAATTTTAGATAAAAATAATGGAACAATTAGTAATTTAGGGGCCGGTTCTTTGCCTAATATCGGATTAGGTTCAGCCATTGGAGTTAATCAATTAGATACTTTTAGTTTAGTGCATTTCCAAGTAATAGAAACCGAAAGTTCTACAGTAACCCTTAATATTGATTTAGGGCAAACTGCTTTTCTTGATGGTACCTTCGCCAGTGAATCACCTAACCAAAGTCAATTTAGTCAACTGATAGAAGTTACGTCATCTAACCCTTCTCCTATTCCTGAACCATCTGTTACTATCGGATTAGTTTTAATCGGAGTTCTCTCATTTTTCCGATTCGTTTGCATCAAGTAATTCGGAATAATACATATTTAAAACAGTGGGTTACGACGGATGATTATGTTTTTTTTATTATCTAGATTATAGCCGTCTAACCCAGCAGAAGAAATATAATATTCTCATTTTATTACCAGTTATTAAGAGGTAAACGGGATAACAAAGAAAACATCCCAAAGACAATTAAAGAAACCCCACTTACTGGATTAATCCAACTTGACCAACGCCTTAATTCTAACAACTTTTTCAGGGTAGCGGTGAAGGTTCCAGCTAAAATTAAAGGAAGCACATAACCCACTGTATAAGCTAATAATAAGACCCCCCCTAAAATTAAGTCTTGTTTCGTCGCAACCCACGCTAATAACGTCGCTAAAACAGGTGTACTGCACGGAGAAGCGACTAAACCGAAGGTTAGACCCAAAGAATAAGACCGAATTCCAGGAGGAAGATCATCGGTGATCCAATTTGTTTCTCCTAAAGAGGGAAAGCGAAAAGAAACAACTTCTAAAAGATTTAATCCCATTAAAATTGCAATGACACTGACAAGAATTGGTAATCCTACTCCAATTTGTCCGTACACTTTTCCTAACGATGCTGCTAGAATACCTAACCCGGCCAAAGTTGTCGCTAAACCCAAAGAGAACCAAGCAGATTGACGCATTCCTTGTAATTTTCCTTGGGATTCATACCCTCCAATATAAGCAATGGTAATGGGTAACATGGACAACATACAAGGGGTTAAACTGGTTAATAATCCTGCTAAAAAAATGATAGCAATGCTAACAAAACTAAGATGATCAAGCTGTAGAGAAACTAACCGATTAGCGAATTGTTGTAGGTGATAAATTTGAGTTTGTAGAGAATCAAGCATTATTAAAATCGTATGAAGATAGAGTGATTTATCTTCTATTATAACTTAATTATTCAGACCTTTGCTTACATTTGATGGAAGATGACCTAACAAATGACCAATTAAGTATAAAGAACCTGCGATAACGATTATTTGGTCAGATTGTTGCTCCTGAGTGGCTTCTTCTAAGGCAGAAAAAACCGTTTCTTTTGTTTTAATTTGTGTTAAACTCGGACAGATTTCTTGTGCTAATTTAGCTAAATCACCAGGGTTAGCTGTGCTATGATCAGGCACAGGTACTAAATATAAACTCTCATCTTTTCTTAATAATTCTTGAAATACTTTGTCGTGTTCCTTTGTGGACAATATACCGACAATCCAAATAATAGATTTATCCAAAGTATCAACATAATCCCGTAACAATTTAGCAGCAGCCGGATTATGCGCTCCATCAATTAAAAGAGAATAATTTTTCCATTTAATCCATTGTACTCTCCCCAACCATTGAGTTTTTTTGATTCCTTGCTTAATATGGTTATCAGTAATTTTCCACCCTTTCTGTTGTAAAACTTTTATGGTTTCTATGGCTAAAGCTGAATTATTTAATTGCATTTTACCCAATAGAGGTAAATGATATTGAATATCTTGATAAATAACTGAATTGTTATCCAGATACTTTGCTGGTTCAACCCAAACATAGGGACAAGTTAAAGCGTTAATATGAGATTTGAAAATAGGTTTAACTTCGTCAGGCACCTGACCCATAATAACAGGACAATTTGATTTAAAAATCCCTGCTTTTTCCCCAGCAATATCCTTAATTGTCGGTCCTAACTGTTGCCAATGTTCACGACTTAGGGAAGTAATTACCGTAGCCAAAGGGCGATCGCAAACATTCGTCGCATCCAAACGTCCCCCTAACCCCACTTCAATAATAGCAAGATCAACGTTTTGTCGATAAAAATAAATCCAAGCGGCTGCTGTAATCACTTCAAACTGTGTGGGAATCTCTTGATTAACATCAATTGAATTTTTAATCTCAATTAAAATTCTTTCCAGTTCAGAAGGAGAAATGGGTTGATTATTAATACAAATTCTTTCGGTCCAATCAATTAAATGGGGGGAGGTATAACGTCCCACTTGATAACCCGCTTCCGTTAGAATTGAAGACAAATAAGCACAGACCGAACCCTTCCCATTAGTCCCTCCCACATGAATAATAGGAGTATTGTGGTGAGGATTATCCCATTGATTCAACAAAGTCTGGATACGATCTAACCCCAAATGAACACCAAAACGCTGAAAGCTTTGTAGAATCGAACTAATACCCATTAATATTTCATCAAAATCGTAATTTGACATACTCCACTCCCTGAAGTGAGTGGATTCTCCAAGCATCACTGCGAAAGGATTACTGGCTCATTCAGACCGCTTAACTATCTCCACTCTCGCAGTAGCTAGCCATAGGCGGGGCTGTCCC